>JAAAPH010000312.1 GCA_009908415.1 Bacteroidota bacterium | reverse complement strand
CCGGTAGCGATCGCGATCGAGCGCGGCGGCAGCCTGCAGCGCCGAGATGACGGACACCTCGTGCTCGGGCGCCACGCCCCCGAAGGCGACGCCGACGTTGATTTTTGATTCTTCGGATGTCATGGGATGGGGGATACGTCTTGATGGGCGCGTCGCCACGCGCCCCTACATCGTCCATCAAACCGCTGCGCGCGATTCGCGACGCGTAACTCACCACGCGCAGCTCACCACTCGTCGTTCGTCACAAACCGCCCCTTGTTGTAGATCGCCCACGGCCGGCCGACGAGCTCATCGCCCACGAACGGCGTGTTCTCGCTTTTCGATCGGATGTGGGCGGCGGTGAAGGTCCAGCGGGTCGTTGCGTCGAAGATCGTCAGGGTGGCCGGGGCGCCTTCGTCGAGCGCGGGCATCGGCAGGCGAAGAATCTGCCGGGGCGCGACCGTGAGCTTCCGGACGGCGTCTTCGACCGAGAGGAGGCCAGGGGCGATCAGCTCGCGGCCGATGAGGCCCCAGGCCGTCTCCAGGCCCAGAATGCCGAACGGCGCGGCGGCGAACTCGACCTCCTTCTCGAACGAGGCGTGCGGCGCGTGGTCCGTGCAGAGCGCATCAATCGTGCCATCGCGGAGGCCCTCCTTCAGGGCGGCCACGTCGTCGTCCGTGCGGAGCGGCGGGTGCATCTTGGTGTGCGTCGAGAAGCCGGTCGTCTCCACGGCCTCGTCGATGAGTGCGAGGTGGTGCGTGCACACCTCGGCGGTGATGGGCACACCCTCAGCCTTGGCGCGGCGGACGAGCTCGACAGCCCGCGCGGTGGAGATGTGCGCCACGTGGATGTGCCCGCCCGTGAACGCGGCCAGCTCGATGTCGCGCGCGATCATGACCTCCTCGGCCAGCCCCGGGATGCCCGCCACACCGAGCCGCGACGACACGACGCCCTCGTGCATGTGCCCGTGCGGGTTGAGTGTCAGCTCCTCCATGTGGTTGATGATGGGCCGCTCCAGCATCGAGCTGTACTCCAGGGCACGGCGCATGAGGCCGGCGTGCTGCACGGGCGATCCATCGTCGCTGAACGCGACGGCCCCGCCCTCCTGCAGGTCGGCCAGCTCGGCGAGCTCGTTTCCCGCACGCTCTTTCGACACGGTGGCGATGGGGTGCACATCCACCGGCGTCGGCGCGGCGCGCTCCAGGATGAACTCGACCACGTCGCGCGTGTGGATGGGCGGGTCCGTGTTCGGCATACAGGCCACCGTCGTGAAGCCCCCAGCCGCCGCGGCCCGCGCGCCCGTCGCGATCGTCTCCTTGTGCTCGTAGCCCGGCTCGCGGAAGTGGACGTGCATGTCCATCCAGCCCGGGGCAATGAGCCGATCCGTGCAGTCGTACACGGGCACGTCGCCGGCGTCGATGGCCTCGGCGACTTGCGCGATGATGCCATCGCGGATGAGCACGTCGGCGCGGCGGCGGGTACCGGGTTCGGGATCGAGCAGCGTGCCGCCTTTAAGCAGCACGTCGGGCGTGGAGGCAGCGTCGGACACGGGTCGATAGAGGGTTGAGCGGAATAAATCAGCGGGCGCGCCTTGCACGCTGCGCTTAACATAATGCACGATGGCCTTTCGTGCGAAAACGCGGGGATGAAGCCTTGATGCGATCATCACATGGCAGCGCGTAACGCGGGCCCGGTGGGGCCCCACAGAGGCGGTGCATGCGTGAGAGGGCGCCGCACCGGCTCCTCTCGTTCGCTGAACCGATCATCAATTGCTCTACGGTATCATGGCTACCACAACCCCCCTCGATCGCGCCGAAGAGGTTCGCGCCACCGCCAAGCAGGCCTTCGGCTTTGTCCCCAACCTGATCGATGAGATGGCCTCGCACAACCCGGCCGTCGCTCAGACGTACCTCGCGGCCAACGGCGCCATCGAGGACGGCGTGCTTTCCCCGGCCGAGCAGCAGGTCGTGATCCTGGCCATCTCGACGTACAACGACTGCCACTACTGCACGAAGGCGCACGCAGCCGCCGGGGCCCAAGCCGGCCTGTCGGAGGACGCCATCGACACCATCCTGGAGGGTGGACTGCCCGCCCACGATCGCCACCGCCAGCTCGTGCGGGCCACGCGCCGCATCGCCGGTAAGCGCGGCTGGCTCGGCGACGCCGACCTGAGCGCGTTCGAGGACGTCGGCCTTGGCCGCGACGTGCTCTACGAGGTGATCGCGCTGATCGGCATCAAGACGATGAGCAACTACATCAACCACATCGCGCACACGGAGGTGGACCCGCCCTTCCAGCGGTGAGCCCCTCCCCCGACGTGCCGTTGTCCCCCAGGCGCCGGGCCGCCCGCTCGGCGCCTTTCTTCGTTGCCCCTCCCTTCGTTGGCCCCTCTTCACTGGTCGGCTCCTGGACAACGCAGAGCGCGGCTCGGAGGACCCGATCGGGGGGCGGTAGCCTCTTCGTCACGGCTGCCCGACGGTGGACAGCTCGTGCTCGTAGCCGACGAGGTGCTCGCCCACAAAGTCGGTGATCATGGTAAAGAGGTGGAGCCGCGTGAGGCCGCCGTAGATGCCGTGGTTGCGGCCCGGGTACGTCATGAACTCGAACTGCTTGTTCGCCTCTTGCAGCTTATCGACCATCTGCACGCTGTTCTGGAAGTGCACGTTATCGTCGAAGTCGCCGTGCACGAGCAGCAGGTTCTGGTCGGCCTGCAGGCGATCCGCGTAGTTGAGCGGGGCACCGCGTGTGTAGCCGTCTTCGTTCTGCTGCGGGGGCGCCATGTAACGCTCCGTGTAAATCGTGTCGTAGAAGCGCCAGCTCGTCACCGGCGCCACCGAGACGCCCGTCGCAAAGGTGTTGGGCCCATTCTGGTAGAGCATCGACATGAGCGTCATGTAACCGCCGTAGCTCCAGCCCCAGATGCCCATGCGGTCGGCGTCGACGAATGCCTCGTCGGCAAAGTGCCGGGCAGCCGCGATCTGGTCGCGCGCCTCGGGCTGGCCGAGCTGCTGGTACGGCACGTCCTGGAAGGCCTTGCCGCGCCCGCCCGTCCCGCGATTATCAACGCTGGCCACAACGAGGCCGTGCTTCTCGGCAAGGTAGGTGTGCCACAGCTGCCGCGAGCCCCCCCATGCGTTCCTGACCGTCTGCGAGCCGGGGCCACCGTACACGTACATCAGGAGGGGGTACTGCTGGGCCGGATCGAATTCGTTGGGCCGGATGACGAACGCGTTGAGCGGCGTGCCATCGGCGCCCGGCACCTGTGTAAACGTGGGCTCCGGCAGATCAAGGGACTCCAGCCGGTCGATCAGTTCGTCGTTGCCCTCCAGCACCGTGACCGGCGTGCCGTCCACGCGGTGCAACGTAGTAACCGGCGGCTGCATAATCGTGGAGTGCGCGTCGATGTAGTAGCGCCGGTCCTTCGACATGTTGATGTCGTGCGTGCCCGCCGCGGTGGTGATCTGCGTCGGCGCGGATCTCTGCGTGTGCGGCTCGAAGTTGACCGCGGTGCGGTAGAGGTGCCGCTCGATTGAGCTCGCCTGGGTCGATGTGAAGTAGGCCGTCCCGCTCGACTCGTCGATCCCGTGGAAGGCGGTCACTTCCCACTCGCCCTGCGTGATGGGACCGACGCGCGTGCCGTCGTTCCGGTACAGGTGCAGATGCTTGTAGCCGGGATTTTCCGTCATCCACACGAAGTGCTCCCCGTCGTCGAGGTACTGAATCTTGCGGCCCTCCACGTCGATGTAGGTCGCTTCCGTCTCCTCCAGCACGGTGGTCGTACCGCCGGTGGACGGGTTGCCATACAACAGGTCGAGTTCGTTCTGATTGCGGTTCAGCCGAAACATCCACACGCGCGTCGATTCGTCGTCGCCCGGCGTCCAGCCCATGTGAGCAAGGTACTCGTGCGGGTCGGTAGCCTCGGCGGCTTGGTCGAGTCCAGGATCCCACGTCTGCGTGTCGAAGAAGCGCGTCGCCTGCGGCTGCCCGGCCTGCGCCGTGTCGACCCGGTTCATGTCGATCACGCCGATCTGGATCTCGCTGTTCACCTCACCGGCCTTCGGATAACGGAAGCGCTCGTACGTGGGGTAGCGCGTGCGGAAGTCGGTCATTGCAAACTCGCGCGTGTCGGACTCGTCGAGCTTGTAGAAGGCGATGTACTGCCCGCCGGGGCTCCACGCGAACCCGTCGCGCAGGCCAAACTCCTCCTCGTACACCCAGTCGAACGTCCCGTTGATGATGGCGCCCTCGCTGCCGTCGGTCGTGAGCGCCGTCTCCGTGCCCGTCGCGAGGTCGACGACGAACAGGTTGCGCTGCCGGACGAACGCCACCTGGTCACCCGCCGGATTGAACTTGGCGAACATCTGGAATCCGTCGCTCCGGTCCGCGATAGGCGTGAGCGTCTGATCCGCCAGGTCGTAGACGTAGTAGTAGCCCTTCGTGTTGTAGCGCCACACGCGCTCGGAGTCCGTGTAGATGAGCACCTGGCTCTCGTCGGCGCTGTACTGATAGCCTTCGATCTCGATGAGCCGGTCGACGTCCTCGGCGTACAGGTTCGCGCCGTCGATGAGCCGCGTGCGCTCGTCCGTCTCCAGGTTGTAGCGCATCAGGTGCGTGGCCTCGCCGTCCTCGGCCGCCTCGATGTAGGTGATGACGGGCCCTTCCTCGGCCCACCGGCCGCCCCGAAAGGACTCGGGCTGAAACGTGTTGGAGGCATGGATGGACCGCAGCGTAAGGGCGGGGGCTTCCTCCGCATCTTGCGCATGGACGGGGGCGAGCGCGAGAAGAAGCCCCGCCAGCACGAGGCCGAGCACGGTGCGCGACACGCAGGCAATGTGGGTCAAGCGGTCCATCAGACACGGGATGAAATGGTTCGGGATGACGTGCGACGTCGCTTCCGACAGACGATGCCGAAGCGATCCGCCTTCACGTACTGCCAATCCAGGTCGGAGTTGCCCCCAGCGGCTAGCGCTCCTCGGTGGCGCCCTTCCCGATGTCAGGGCATGGAGCACTCACCGGTGCACCATCGGCGCAACCACACCGCATCACGGTTTGGCGCGTTATGCCTGACCGGCTCGCGTTGTCAAGGCATATGAGGGGGCGCCGCCCCGCCGCTCGGTGCGCGCGCCGCGCCCTTCTTTCACGCCATGTCCTCTGACCTGATGCATCCCGTCTGCCATGCGCTTTTCCGTCCTGCTGTACACCATCCTTCTTGCTGCGCTCCTTCTTCCGGTTCCCGCTCCTGCCCAGCTCTCGATCGGTCTGCCCGATCGCGCCGAGCAGTCCCCCGGCACGCCCGTCGATCTTCCCGTCCTGCTGCTCAACGCCATCGCTGCCGAGGACGCCGTCCGCGCCTATGAGCTGTCCGTTGCCTACGACCCGTCGGTGCTCACCGTCACGGGTGCCACGCCAGAGAACACACTGTCGGAAGCCGCGGCGCAGTTCGATGTTGACCTCTCGGAGCCCGGCCAGGTCACGGTGTCCGCAGCGTTCGATGCCGCCCTAATCGGCGGTCCGGATGAGCTCGTCGTGCTGGAGGCCGACCTCAGCGCCGAGGCCTCCGGGGCGTCTGCGCTCGTGTTTTCGGAGGTACGCTTTAACGACGGCACGCCTCCCGTCATCGCCACAAGCGGACGAGTCGCCCCCGGTCCCCTCCCCGCCGACGGCGCGCTGGTGATGAACGAGCTCCTCTACGACCCCGCGACCGCATCGGAGTGCACGACGGCCGGCCGGCCGCGTGCGTGCGGCGATGCCAACCACGATGGCACGCACCGCGCTGGGGAAGACGAGTTCATTGAGCTGGTGAACACAGGCGCGTCACCCATCGCGGTGGGCGGATACACGCTCGAAGACGAAACGTCGACGCGGTTCACCTTCCCCGATGAAACGTTCATTGCCCCCAGCACGGCCGCCGTCGTCTTTGGCGGCGGCGCGCCGGATGCCATTCCCGGAGCGGTCTTCACCGCCGGTGGCAAGCTGGGCCTCAACAACGGCGGCGACGCGCTTACGCTGCGCGACGGGGCCGGCCATGTGGTGGCCGCCCTCCGGTACAGCGGATCGAGCGCCGAGGGCGAGTCCGTGACGCGCCGCCCGGGCGTCGATGGCCCCTTCGTCCGGCACAGCACGGCCGCGCCGGATGCGGCGCTTCACTCGCCCGGCCGCACACTCGACGGCGGGGCCCTCCCCGTGGCGCTGACTGCGTTTAACGCCGTGCGCGACGGTCGGGATGGCGTGCTGCGCTGGGCGACGGCCTCGGAAACGAACAACAGCGGCTTCTCGGTGCAACAGCTCGGACAGGGGACGTTCCGCGAGATTGCGTTCGTCGACGGGGCCGGTACCACGGAGCGAGGCCAGCAGTACACCCACCGCGTCCCCGACCTCGGGCCCGGCACCCACACGTTTCGCCTGGCCCAGGTCGACCTCGACGGGACGCGCACACCCAGTCCGGCAGTGGAGCTCACCATGCCGGCCAGCGCGCCATTCGTGCTGACGGCGGCGCATCCCAACCCTTTCCGGGCAACGGCTACGTTTTCGCTGGAGGTGCAGGACACGCAAGCGGTCACAGTGACGCTCTATAACCTACTGGGCCAGCGCGTTCGTCGCCTCTTTGGGGGCATCATCCGCGCCGGCGAGCCGAAGACGATCCGCATCGACGGCCGCCCGCTCACGAGCGGACTGTACGTGTATCGCGTCCAGGGCCGCACGTTTTCGACGGTCCGGCGCGTGACGCTCGTGAAGTAGCTGCTTCCGGCGTCTCATTGTTACGCATGGCGGGCCCGCCCCTGGAACGACGCCTGAGTGTGATGCATACAGCGCACACCCCTTGATGCGGATCGTCGCCCCCAGCCCACGCTTCCGATTTCCATGGATGATGTCGCCCCGGCCTCGGATGTTGCTCAGGACGCCGACCAGGCGCCCGTGGAGGCCGTGATCCGGCTCGACCACCTGCGTCACAACGTGCGGGCCCTTCGCACCCTGGCGGGCGCAGCTCAACTGATGGGCGTGGTGAAAGCCGATGCCTATGGGCACGGCGCCGTGCAGGTCGCCCGTGTGCTACGCGAGGAAGGCGTGCGCCACTTTGCCGTCGCCCGCATCGGCGAGGCCGTCGCCCTCCGCGATGCAGGCCTCACGGCACCCATTCTCGTGCTGGGCGCGCCGCTGCCGCATCACCTGGCAGCCTATGCAGCCCATGACCTCGGCGTCACGGTCGCGTCTGCCGCCGTGGCGGAGGCGGTGATCGAGGCCGCCGCGCCACACGCCCCCCTGCGCGTGCACGTGAAGGTTGACACCGGGATGGGGCGGATCGGCCTCGCCCCGGACGCCGCACCCGACGTGATCGACCGACTCCGCCGTGCGCCTAGCGTTGAGATGGCCGGTCTCTGGACGCACTTCGCCACGGCGGATGCCGACGACCCGACCTTTGCCCATCACCAGCTGGATCGGTTTGAGCGGGTCGCTGGCCGCGTCGAGGGCGCGGCCTCCTGCGTCCACGTCGCCAACTCCAGCGCCCTGCTTACGCTGTCCGAGCGCCTCGCTGACCTGCGCCCGGCGCTCGTGCGGACGGGCATCATGCTCTACGGGCTGGCCGACCGGGCCGACCTCGCTGCGGAGGCCGGCCTCCGGCCTGTGATGCAACTCACGGCCCAGGTCACGCAGGTCAAGACGGTGCCGGCAGGCACGAGCATCTCGTACGGCCGCCAGTGGCGCGCCGACCGCGCGACGCGCATCGCCACCCTCGGCGTGGGCTACGGCGACGGCTACCCCCGCCTCTGCTCAAATCGCGCCTCGGTGGCCCTCGGCGGGCACCGCGTACCGGTGGTGGGGGCCGTCTGCATGGACATGATGATGGTGGACCTGGGTCCGCCCGGTACCGGCCCGGACGTCGCCGTGGGCGATGCGGCCGTGCTGTTCGGCCCCGACGGGCCCTCCACCTTCGACGTGGCCGCGTGGGCCGAGACGATCCCCTACGAGATCTGTTGCCGCATCGACGAGCGCGTTCCACGCCGCTACGTGCCGGGCGCCTGAGGGGCTCGTGCACGTCGGATCTGTGCTCCATTTTGTCTGTAACACAATGGATGCAGTTAGGATTGAGTTCATCCTGCCTCGCACCTATACTGTGACGGAGCAGGTTTTTGCTGATCGCACCCTTTACTCATGTAATTTGCCGTAACCATGGCTACCACCGCGGATCCTTCCGACATTGACGTGCTCGTCGTTGACGACGAAAAAGACGTCGTCGAGGTTGTTTCTCACTTTCTCGAGGAGGAAGGGTACACTGTTCACCAAGCGTTCGACGGCGAGGAAGCGCTGGAGAAGGCCACGCCCGACATCGACATCATCGTGCTCGACATTATGCTGCCCGGCGTCGATGGCTACACGGTGTGCAAGAAGCTCCGCTCCCGCGTCGAAACCGAAACCATCCCGATCATCTTTCTGAGCGCCAAGACCGAAGAAGAGGACCAGGTTGAAGGTCTCATGCTCGGCGCGGACGATTACCTGACGAAGCCGGTGTCGCCGCAGGTGCTCGTTGCCCACGTCAAAGCGGTGTTGCGCCGCTCGGGCGTGGAAGAGAGCAGCATCGTGGAGGTGAACGACCTCACCATCTACGAAGATGAATACCGCGCCGAATTGGCCGGGGACGACCTGGGCCTCACGCTCACCGAGTTCGAGCTCCTGCGTTACCTCGTCCGTCATCCGCGCAAAGCCTTCACACGTCAGCAGCTGCTGGAAACCATCTGGAAAGACGCCATGATGGTGACCGAGCGGACCGTCGACGCGCACATCAAGAACCTGCGCGAGAAGCTCGGCGACTTCGCTCAGCACATTCAGACCGTGCGCGGCGTCGGCTACCGGTTTGTCGAAGAGGTCGAGTCGACCGAAGCGTAAGCCCAACCGACCGGGACGTGACGTGGCGTTCGCACGGCCTGCTTCCACGCCGGCATGACTGCAGCCGTTTACTGACCTTCGGATGCTGAAGAAACTTTGGGAGCTCATTTTCCCGTCCCGGGCCTCGACGCAAACGTGGATGGTGCTCACCTTTGCGCTGTTCGTGGGCTCCGCCGTCGTCGTCGTCGGCCTGTACATGGTGCTCGTCCTCCGGGGCGAAACCGAACAGGCCGTCCGTACGATGCTCCACGACCAGGCCGAGCAGATCGCCGTCCAGGTGGAACGCGAGTCGACGCTGACCGGCCGGGCCAAGGTGGTCCGCGACATCAGCCGCCTGACCCGGCTCCAGATTTCGGTGGCCACCCCCGACACGGTCATCGGCGACACGGCCCCGTCCTACTTGCAGGCCGGGGCGCTCCTCGACCGGGCCAACTTCGACCGTGCGGACCGCGAGCAGTTCGTCTACGAGCAGTATGCGGACCTGCGCGAAGGAGCCTCCTTTCATATGGCGCTCTACCGCCCTACGTCTGGACTCATCGTACGGGTGAGCCAGCCAGAGCCGGCGCTCTACAGCCTCGTGCAGCGCATGCAAGTGGTGCTCATCGTGGGGATGGTGATGGCGCTCGTCCTCGCGCTCGTGGGCAGTTGGGTGGCCGCCTACCAGGTCGTGACGCCGCTCAAGACGATCCGCGAGAGCGCGCGAACCGTCGTCAGCGAAGGGCAATTCGAAGGCCGGATTCGGGTGGACTCGCGGGCCGCCGAGTTTCAGG
>JAAAPH010000378.1 GCA_009908415.1 Bacteroidota bacterium | reverse complement strand
ACGCTCGTAGAAGGCGAGCTGCTCCGCGGCTTCTTTGTCGCCCGACGTCGCCGGCTTGCGAACGCGCTCAACGCGCTTCTCGACGGTGTCCAGGTCCTTCAGCAGCAGCTCGGTGTTGATCACTTCGATGTCGCGCACCGGATCGACCGAGCCGGAGACGTGCACCACGTTGTCGTCATCGAAGCAGCGGACGACGTGGACGATGGCGTCGACCTCGCGGATGTTGGCCAGAAACTGGTTGCCGAGCCCTTCGCCTTCGGATGCCCCCTCAACGAGGCCGGCAATGTCGACGAACTCGATCGTGGCCGGCGTCACCTCGGCCGATTCGGCGAGTTCTGCGAGGCGCGGCAGCCGGTCGTCGGGGACCGGCACGGTGCCCACGTTGGGCTCGATGGTGCAAAACGGATAGTTCTCGGATTCCGCTCCCGCGTTACTGAGGGCATTAAACAGGGTCGACTTTCCCACATTGGGGAGGCCGACCAGTCCACAACGAAGCGCCATTAGGTTTCTGTAATTCGGTACGAAACGAGGATCAGTGCGACGATGGGGGAGGAGCGGGCCGTCAACCGTCGGCGTACTTGACGGAGACGAACTCGCGCTCGGGCAGGTGGACGGCCGTGAGCCGCCCGAGCCCCGGGTGCATGTGGTACACGCACCCGGTGTCGATGGCAATCAGCCGGTCGCGGTTGACCGGATCGGGCCGTGGCGTATGGCCGCACACCACGGTCTTTTCCCAATCTAGCGCATGAGCCTTCATGTGGCTCCGCTCCCAGAGGAACGTGTCTTCGCCGTACCGCTCCTTGTTTTGCTGCACCGAGAGATGCGGCTTGAGGCCGGCGTGCACGAAGAAAAAGTCGTCCGTCTCGTAGAACAGCTTCGTGTCCTGGATGAAGGCGACGTGCTCAGCGGGAATCTGTGCCCCGGTGTGGTTGCCTCCATAGCTCCGCAGCGTAGACAGCCCTCCGTTCTGATTCCATAGGTTCAGGGCGCCGTTTTGGAGGTAGTCGATCATAAACCGCTCGTGGTTGCCCCGCAGAAACACGCAGTCGTGCGTTTGCTTGAGCTCCAGCATCCGATCGATGACCCCGCGCGAGCGGGGGCCGCGGTCCACATAGTCGCCCACGAACACGACCCGATCCTCGGGCGCAGGGTCGAGCTGCTCCCAGAGGCGATCGAAGGTCTCCAGGCAGCCGTGAATGTCGCCAATCGCAATGAGGCTCATGGACGGCTACGGGTTGCAGGTGACGGGTGAACGGGGCTCACTGCGAGCTGGCGGAGTTGGCACGCTCGCGGATCGATTCCATGCCGATCAGTCCGCGCCCTTTCTTTTGGAGGCGCCCCTCGCGCTGCAGCTTCATGAGAATGGAATCGAGGATTCCGTTGATAAAGTTGCTGCTCTTCTCCGTGCTGTACTGTTTCGCGATCTCGATGGCTTCGTCAATAGAGACCTTCGGCGGGACCTCCTCGAAGGTGAGCAGTTCGCAGGTGGCCATGCGCAGGAGAGACCGGTCGACCGCAGCGATGCGGTCGAGGTCCCAGTTCTCGGCGTGCGCGCTGACGATGCGGTCGATCTCCGCCTGGCGGTCGACCGTGCGCCGGAAGAGCTTGGTGGCAAAATCGAGGTTGGACGCATCCCCCTCCAGGTCGGGCTCAATGAGCGTATGAATGAAGTGCTCCGCCTGGCGGTCGACCGTGCGCCGGAAGAGCTTGGTGGCAAAATCGAGGTTGGACGCATCCCCCTCCAGGTCGGGCTCAATGAGCGTATGAATGAAGTGCTCCGGCTGGCCCCCGGCCAACTCGCGGGCGTACAATGCTTTCATGACCTGCTTCCGGGCCTGGCGTCGGTTGCTCATGGAGGGTTTGCTACGTCAAAGGACATTCGATGCCACAGCGGCCCCCTCTTCTAACACGAAGAAACGACCGTGCGACGGCCATGGCAGCGTGGATAAAACCACATGCTCCTATCTCCGAGGTAGGATCAGGTTCGGTGTCGCCCTCGGTTTCATGCGTTGTTTGCACGGGGTGGGGGACCGTTCTCCCCGGAAGCGCCTCCTTCGTTACGGAATGGGAGAAGCTGTGTCTAGCGTTCCCGCTCCGCCACAGCTCGCCGACACCGATGCAACGTCACGCGCCCATCCGTTGGAACGCCTACCCGGCCTTGCTACTGGCCGGAGCGTTTGCCTTAGGGGTCTGGATGGACGCCTCGTTTTCCTGGGTCCCGATCGGCGCCTGGCTATCGCTCGCTGCGGTGGCGCTTGGGCTGGCCGCTCTCGGGCACGCGTGGCCCCGCCGTCGGCTCGTTACCCTGCGGCCGCTCGCCATTACGCTTGCCCTCGGCGGGGCGGCAGTTGCCCTGGGCGGCGCCCGCACGGCATCGTTCCAAGATCTCGAACCAGGCCACATCGGTACGCTCCTCGGCCCCGATGCTGACATGGATGCCGTCATGTTGAACGTCCGGGTGTCGGACGCCGTCGAGGAGACGCCGCGTGGAGCGCGCTTTACCGCCCATATCGACACGCTGGTGCACGGGCGCGATACGCTTTCGGTAGCGGGAGCAGCACGTGTGTTCTTCCGGTCATCGCCCTGGGAGCCCCCTACGCCTTTTCCGGTAGTACGGCAGGGGGACCGCCTTCGCCTTCGCGCACGGCTTCAGGCACCCCCGAGGCCGCGTAATCCTGGGGACTTCGACTATGGGGCCTACCTCCGGCGACGGGGCATCCATGCGGTCGCCACCGTCGATGCGGCGGACGATGCCATCATCGTTCGCCGCGGCAGGGCCTCGGTCCTGTCGCCCATCGCCTCGCTTCGCACCCTGATCACAAACCGTATCGACACCTACGTCCAGGGCGCCGAGGGGCGCGCGGTAATGCGCGCCCTGCTGACCGGGAATCGGGGGTCCATTTCTGATGCCACCCAAGACCGGTTTGCCAAAACTGGACTGCTCCACCTGCTGGCCATCTCCGGGCTGCACGTTCTTCTCGTGGGCATGGTGATCTACGTGCTGATGCGGCCTGTGCTGATGCGGCTGCGACTCACCTGGCAGGCCGTGGAGTGGACCCGTGCCGTCGGCACGCTTGCCGTGCTCGTCGGGTTTGCTCTGCTCACAGGCGGCCGCCCGTCCGTGAGCCGAGCGGTCGTTATGGCGGGGCTCTTCATCGGCGGAAATGTGCTACAACGGAGCACGCACTCGCTCAACACGCTGGGTGTGGCGGGCCTCGTGCTCCTGGCGGCTCGCCCTCTCGCGCTCTTCGACGCCGGGTTCCAGCTTTCCTTCGCGGCCGTTGCTGCCATCATCACCCTGAACCCGCGGATGCAGGCGTGGCTTCCACCCCGGTGGCGTCACACGGGGTGGCGGGGACACGCCGGATCCCTGGTGACGGTCTCCGTCGCAGCAACGCTTGGGACCATGCCCGTCCTCCTTGTCCACTTCGGTTACGTCTCATTTGCCGGCATCGCGTTGAATGTAGCAGCCATCCCCGTTACCGGCCTCGCGCTCCTCAGCGGAATGATGACGGCCCTGCTAGGCGGCTGGGCGTCGCTGGGGGCCGCACTCGGCGCGGCCGCAACCGTGCTGACGAGCAGCCTTCTGTGGATTGCGGAAACGGGGGACACCTGGCTGGGATGGATGGCGTTCGATAGGACCGTGCGAAACCCGTGGGTCATCGGGGCGCTCGTGACGGCCATGGTCGCAGCGACGCAATGGCCCCGCCCCCGTCTTCGGTGGCGACTGGTAGCCGCCACGCTACTCCTCGCTACCGTGGGTACGTGGTTGGATGCTTGGGACCACTTGGCCAAGCCGGAGCTCCAGGTGGTGTTCTTCGACGTGGGACAGGGGGACGCCGCGCTCGTCTCGTTTCCGAACGGAGCGCACCTGCTCGTGGACACCGGCCCGCGATCGCCACTCTTCGACGCAGGCGCATCCGTCATCGCGCCCCATCTGGATCGGTGGGGGATCGAACGGCTCGATGCGGTTGCCATTTCGCATTCTGACAGTGACCACCTCGGGGGGCTTCCGTCGCTGCTTCGCCAGGTGCCCACCGAACGCGTTGTTCTCAACGGGCTTGGGGAACGAACCGACCTTGTCGAGGAGGTCGAACGCGTTGCAGATAGTCTCCGGGTCCCAATCCAACCGGCCTGGGCGGGCGACACCTTGTCGCTCGACCCGGCCGTGCACGTCCAGGTGCTCGGCCCGCCCCGCAGGGCGCCCTTTCTCGCTGATGACAACGAGGCCTCCCTTGTAGTTCGGATGGTGTATGGGGAGACGCAGTTCCTACTCACTGGCGATGTCGAGCGGCGCGCCGAGCAGTGGCTGTCTCATCATTACGGCGTACTGCTACGGAGTGACGTCGTCAAGGTGGCACACCACGGATCCTCAACCAGCAGTCATCCGGTCTTCGTCCGCGAAGCAGCCGTTAATGGCGGAACCGCCGTCGTCAGCGTGGGCGCACGCAATCCGTTTGGGCTTCCTGCAGCCGCAGTGCTTCGACGCTGGAGCGAGGCCGGGACGACGCTGGCAACAACGGCTGCAGACGGAGCGGTCTGGTTCCGTAGCGACGGCAAGCAGGTTCGCCGCGTACGCTGGCGGTGAAGCATGGACCGCCCCCGAATAGATGCAGACAGCGTATTACCAAAGTAGAATACACCGTAGGGAAATATGGTATACCGGCGTATATCACCGGTCAGCGGCCAGAAACGGAGAAATATGCCAGGAGGGGTGAAGACGGTGACTTATCCACATTCCCTATTAAACACTAAAAGAAAAGGATTTTTAAAAAGGAGTTGTGTTTTGTTGTTGGTCGTGTGGAAATGTGGACAGCCGAGAAATGCACATTAGCAGCCTTCGAGTGTGCACAAGTAGAACGACCATCCCCAAGTTGTCCACACCGTACGCCGCGCCTGAAGCTGTCAATCGCCGCTTGAGGGCGATACGGGCCGGTTTTCCACGTTTCCACAATGATCCACAGCTTGAAGCCGGGGCAGAGGCAGCAAGTTTTTCACACCTTTCCACAATGTTGAGAACTGGGGAAAAGATGTGGATGAAGGGGTAGGTTTTGAACAGCGGTCGGGAAGGACATCGAGTTGATGGTGTTATCCAGGTGTTATGCCGTAGTTTTCCACGGGTTATCCACAGCCGGCGCGCGCGCGAAAAAATCGCCGTTTAGCCGCGCTGAGCGGCGATCGTCTCCGATCGTTAAAGACGCGAAGGGGGGAGCGTGGGGCGTGACCTCCGAGCCATATTTGCGTGCAGTTGGACGAGGACCGCGGTGCGGTACAGTGCAGGGCGCGCCCGGTCTGCGCCGCTGCAGGCCACTGGGTTGCGCCCGTGAGGGCAGACGACGATGTTACTGCGTACACCAGGAGCTTCACCGTGATAACTGGGATCGCACCGTGCAGACATTTATTTCTTTCGAGGAGGCTCGCCGCATCGAGCTAGCCACCGTCGCCGAGCAGCCCGTCGAGCACGTTTCTCTCGACGAGGCACAGGGGCGCACGTTGGCTGCCGCCATCGACAGCCGCGACACGATTCCTCCGTTCGACAACTCCGCCATGGACGGCTACGCCGTGCGCGCGGCCGACGTGCAGGACGTCCCGGTCACGCTGCCCGTGGCCGGCCAGGTGCCGGCCGGCATGAGCCCCGAACGCGCCGTGGCGCCCGGCTCCTGCGTGCAGATCATGACGGGGGCGCCCGTGCCTGAGGGGGCTGACGCCGTGGTGCCCGTGGAGTGGACCGAGCAAGCGGGGGGGGACAGAGTGCGTGTCCGGCGCGCGCCCGAGACCGGTCAGTACGTGCGGCCGGCCGGGCAGGACGTGCAGGTGGGGGAGCGCGTCATCGACGTGGGTCAGGTTGTGACGCCCCCTGTCGTTGGCATGTTGGCGACGCTCGGATACGCCGAGGTGGCCGTGCGCGTCCCGCCTCGCATTGCGGTCATCGCTACGGGCGATGAGTTGGTCGAGGTCGACCGCGCGTTGGGGCCGGGCCAGATTCGTAACTCGAACGGCCATGCTTTAGCTGCCCAGGTGCGGTCGGCGGGTGCTGAGGCCTTGCCGCCGCTTCTGGCGCGTGATGACAAGGCCGACATCCGGCGCATCATCGAGGAGGCACTCTCGGCTGATGCGTTGCTCTTTTCGGGCGGCGTCTCCGTTGGCGAGTACGACCTCGTGAAGCAGGTGCTCGATGCGATGGGCATGGAGCTGTACTTCTGGAAGGTGCGCCAGCGGCCGGGCAAGCCGCTCGCCTTCGGCGTGTTGCAGGGCAAGCCGGTGTTCGGGCTGCCGGGCAACCCGGTCTCGTCGGCCATGTGTTTCGAGCAGCACGTCCGCCCCGCGCTCGCCACGATGCTCGGCCGGCAGCGGGTCCTGCGACCGCGCCACCCGGCCATCCTCGATGTGCCCTCGCCCAAGGTCGAAAATCTGCACCACTTTGCGCGCGGGGTGGCCGCGTTTGCGGACGATGGGCGCCTCCATGTGCGCGATACCGGCCCGCAGGCATCGAACCTGTACTCGTCCGTCGTGCGGGCGAACTGCATCATCCACCTGCCCGACGGCTTGGCAGAGGCCGAGCCGGGCCTGAAGGTGGAAATCGAGTGGCTGGACTGGGCGGGAATTGGGTGATTGGAGGCTTGGGGGCCTCCCGCGCGGCGCGCGGGGTTGCGGATGGAGGCGGCAGCCTGCACTTTGGAGACGGCTCCGGCCCTTCCCCATTCAACGCTCCCGCTCTTGTGCAACTTTTCCTCTTTGCGGCGTTGGCGCTCGGCGCGACGGCCGTCACCTGGAAAGGCAGCGAGTGGCTAGAGTCCAGTTCCGCGCGGTTGGCCGCTTACTACGAGTTGCCGCCCATCGTGCAGGGCGCCGTCATCGCGGCCGTCGGGTCCAGCTTCCCCGAGCTGTCGAGTGTCGTGCTGGCCACGCTGGTGCACGGCGAGTTCGACCTCGGCGTCTCGGCCATCGTGGGCTCGGCCATCTTCAACATCCTCGTCATCCCGGCCGTGTCCGGCTTTGTGGGCGGTCGTCTCGCCTCCGACCGCGAGCTCGTCTACAAGGACGCGCAGTTCTATATCACCTCTGTGGCCGTGCTGCTTTTGGCCTTCTCCATCGCCGTCATCTACAAGCCCGTGGAGGGGATGGAGCTCGGCGGCACCATGACGCGGTGGATCGCGCTCCTCCCGCTGCTCCTTTACGGGCTGTACCTCTTCCTCCAGCAGCAAGACACCATGGAATACGTGAGCGAGGAGGTGGAAGAAGACATCTCCGCGAGCCGGCAGTGGATCGTCCTGCTTGCCGGGCTGGCCGTGATCCTCGTCGGCGTCGAGGGCCTGGTACGGGCGGCCATCGGGCTGGGCGATTACTTCGGCACGCCGAGCTTCCTCTGGGGCCTCACCGTGATCGCGGCGGCGACGAGCCTGCCCGATGCGTTCGTCAGCATCAAGGCGGCGCAGCGTGGCGAGGGCACCGTCAGTATGGCCAACGTGCTGGGCAGCAACATCTTCGACCTGCTCGTGGCCGTGCCAGTGGGCGTGCTCATCGCCGGCGCCACACCGGTCGACTACGCCGTGGCCGCGCCCATGATGGGCTTCCTCACGCTAGCCACCATCATTCTCTTCGCGATGATGCGCACGAACCTCACGCTCAGCCGCGCCGAGTGCGTCGTGTTGCTCGTGCTGTACGGCGTGTTCGTGGCGTGGATGGCGCTGGAGACGGCCGGCCTCACCGCGGTGGTAACGTGAGCAGGGGTTGGAGGTGGGAACGGTTAAGGTGTGAACGTCCACCCGTCTACTCCGGCGTCGACCCCCAGTAGCGGCGGACGCCCTCGGGCGGCTGCCAGTCGTGCTCCGGCTCGAAGTGCTGCCAGAGGGTACGCGAGACGTCGCGGATGAGCTGGAAGCCTTCGTTCTCAGGCGTCCACGACGTGTCGGCCTGGTTCTTCGTGATGACGGTGAAGACGTAGTCGCCCCCCGGCGCGTTGACGAGCACGACCTCGGAGCGCGATGCATCCACGGCGCCCTGCTTGGACGCGGCTTGCACGGTGGGCGGAATTTGGGAGAGCGCCTCGTCGTCCCAATGGCTGCGCGTGAGGGCGCGGTACATTTCGGTGCTGGCCGCCGGGCTCACGGCACGCCCCTCGCGGATCATGACGAGCAGTTCGGCCATCTCGCGGGGCGTGGTCTGGCCCCATCCGTAGCGCTCCCAGTCGGCCTGCCGGCCCGGCGTGCGCGAGTTCATCCGCGTGCCCTCGAAGCCATGGCTGGCCAGCCAGTCGTTGATGGCCGTGCCCGTGCCGCAGAGGTGTTGCAGCCACAGGCTCGCCGTGTTGTCGCTCATCGTGAGCATAAGCATCACCAGCTTGCTCAGCTTCACCTCGGCCCCGTCCTGGAAGTGCCCGAGCAGGTCGACGCCCGGGTAGTAGAGCGAATCGCGGTAGGTGAGCATCTGGTCGTAGCGCAAGGCGCCGTGCTCGATAGCGTCGAACGTTGTGAGCAGGATCGGCACCTTGATCATGCTCGCCGTTGGGAACAGGGTGTCGGGCTGGAGCGCTGCCGATTGTCCGGTGTCGAGGTGGCGGATGTAGATCCCGACATCGCCCCGGAAGCCGTCGACGACGCGTTCGAGCTTGGCCTGCAACGCGGCGTCCGTGGAGCCAGCGGCCGAGGGAGATTGGGCAGGGGCTTCGTTTGCGAGAAAGAGGCCAGCGAGCAGAAGGGCGAAGGCGCGCATGGGAACGGTCGGTGCTTGCGGTAACGAGGCGGGCGCAAAAACATAGGCATCCGAGCCGACGAAAGCATGCCCAATGTGGATTCCGTGTGACTTACGCAGCAAAGGGCACAGCACTCGGGACCGAACCTGTTATGTGTTGTTTTTCTTTTTAGATTTGATCTAAACAAGCACGTAGTCATCGCACGTTCCCATCAAACGACCCCGTACCGCCATGCGCAAACCTCTTCTCGTCCTGCTCAGCGCCTTACTGCTGACGTTTACCCTCAGCGCCTGCCAATCTGGTGAGAGCGCCGATGGTGAACTCGTCATCTACTCCGGCCGCAGCGAAGTCCTCGTCGACTCGCTCGTCGAGATGTATCGCCAGCAGACGGGCGAGACGGTCGATGTGAACGTGCGCTACGGCTCGGACGCGCAGCTGCTCGCCGCGATCGAAGAAGAAGGCGACCAGAGCCCGGCCGACGTCTTCTGGGCGAACACGACGGGCGCTCTCGGCCAAGCCACCGACGCCGGCCTGCTGACGACGCTGCCCGATTCACTCCTCGCTCTCCCGTCGCGTTTTACTCCGGGGAACGGTCAATGGGTGCCCATTACGACGCGCTTCCGCGTGCTCGCGTACAATCCCGAGCAGGTTGACCCCGATGAGTTGCCGGGCTCGGTGGCGGATCTCCCCGCGCTCGATCAGTTCGAGGGGCGCATCGGGTGGACGCCGGCGTATTCCAGCTTCCAGGACTTCGTGACGGCGCTGCGCATCGTGGAAGGCGATGAGACGGCCCGCACGTGGCTGGAAGGCGTGCAAGCGCTCAACCCGAACGCGTATTCCTCCAACACGCCCATGATTCGCGCACTGGCCGCCGGTGAGATCGACGTCGCACTGACGAACCACTACTACGTGCTGCGCCTCACCTACGGCGATGCCAAGGTCGATGACCCGTCGACCGTAACCCCGGGCGCTTCGGTCGAGACGCACTACTTTGCGCAGGGCGACATCGGCAACCTGGC
>JAAAPH010000288.1 GCA_009908415.1 Bacteroidota bacterium | reverse complement strand
CACAAAGACGAAGCGGGCCGCGTCGTCACCGCCGCAATCGCCACCTACGGGGAGACGATCCATACCTTCGTCGAGCGGCGCGGCTACGACGGCTTCTTCTTTCCCGGCTTCGAACGCTACTCCCATGCCCCCTGGCAGCCGACCCCGGTGGGCCTCAAGTACGTCGATCACTGCGTGGGCAACGTCGAGAAGGGCGACATGGACACCTACGTGGAGTACTATGCCCGGACGATGGGCTTCTATAACATGCTCCACTTCACGGACCAGGACATCTCGACGGAGTATTCGGCGCTCATGTCGAAGGTGATGGCCAACGGCAATGAGCGCATCAAATTCCCCATCAACGAACCGGCCGAAGGCGAGAAGAAGAGCCAGATTGAGGAATACCTGGAGTATCATGGGGGGCCGGGCGTGCAACATATTGCGCTGGCCACCGACGACATCATCTCCACGGTGAGCGCCCTCCGGCGCCGCGGCGTTGAGTTTCTGGAAGTGCCCGACGCGTATTACAACGTCGACGTGCTGAAGGAGCGCGTCGGTGACATCGACGAGCAGATCGACGCGCTGCGGCGGCTGAGTATTCTCGTGGATCGCGACCCCGAAGGCTACCTGCTGCAGATCTTCACGAAGCCGGTGCAGGATCGGCCAACCGTGTTCTACGAGATTATCCAGCGCAAGGGCGCGCGCACGTTCGGCGAGGGCAATTTCAAGGCCCTGTTTGAAGCCATCGAGCGCGAGCAAGCGAAGCGGGGAAATTTATGATTGGCCATTGTTATGATTGGCGATTGTCGAACGCCGATTGACCACATACATCCGACAATCAGCCATTCTCTGACCTAACTCGAAAATCGTCAATCGCAAACCGACATTCGTTATGCCGTACTACACCCGCATGGGGCACGTCCCCGACAAGCGCCATACGCAGTTTCGCCGGCCCGACGGGGAGCTCTACACGGAGGAGGTCGTCGGCGCCGAGGGCTTCAGCGGCATCTCGGCCATTGCCTACCACATCCACCCGCCGACCCTCGTCGAGAAGATCGGCGATGCCATTCCGTACGACGTGGAGTATGCGGACGCCGAGTTCTTGCAGCACCGGCACCTGAAGGGCTGGGAGGTGGAAGCACAGGGCGACTGGCTGACGAGCCGCACGTACCTGCTCGGCAATAGCGACGTTCGGCTTGCCATCGCGCGCCCCACCGTGAACATGGATGACCACTTCTACCGCAACGCAAGCTGCGACGAACTCGTGTACGTGCACGAGGGCGAGGGCACGCTGGAGACAATGCTCGGCGCGGTCCGCTTCACGGACGGCGACTACGTGCACGTTCCCCGCACCATCACCCATCGGTGGCGGTTTGAGGGCGACCTCGAAGCCCATCCGCCGCGGTTACTCGTGATCGAATCGGAGTCGGAGGTGCGCTTCCCGAAGAAGTACCGCAACGAATTCGGGCAACTGCTAGAGCACAGCCCCTACTGCGAGCGCGACATCCGGCCGCCGAGCGAGCTGCAGACGCTCGACGAGAAAGGACCGTTCGAGATTCGGATCAAGAAGCACGGCAAGCTGCATCGGTACTGGGTGCGCTATCATCCGTTCGACGTAGTGGGGTGGGACGGGTACATGTACCCATACGCCATCTCGATTCACGACTTCGAGCCGATCACGGGCCGCATTCACCAACCGCCGCCCGTGCATCAGATGTTTGCGGCGCACAACTTCGTCGTCTGCTCGTTCGTGCCGCGCCTCTTCGACTACCATCCCGAGGCCATCCCGGCGCCGTACAACCACTCGAACATCGACTCGGACGAGGTGCTCTTTTACGCCGAGGGCGAGTTCATGAGCCGGCGCGGCATCCAACGGGGGTCCTTCTCGCTGCATCCGGGCGGCATCCCACACGGGCCGCACCCCGGCACGGCCGAGGCCTCCATCGGCAAAAAGAGCACCGACGAGCTCGCCGTGATGGTCGACACGTTCCGGCCCCTGAAGCTCACCCAGGCGGCGCTCGACGTCGAGGACCGCGACTACGCCTACTCGTGGCAACCGGAGCAGCACTCGGGCGGCGATGGGCAATTGCACGACGAAGAGCTGACCGAGCCATAACGCGTGGCGCACCGTACAACGCGAGCCATGGAAAAGGCGCTGCTGTTTCCGGCAGCGCCTTTTTGTATTCACGAAGCCGATGCCGCCTTATGCGTAACTTCCTCACTGCCGTGCCTACCGCCCCCCCACACGTCGATCAGCATCTTTCTCTATTCTCTGTAGGATCGCCCTGCTTTACTTGACAGCGGATACGATACTCATGACCGCTGAAATATGGTTTGCCACCCGCGCAGCGAAGCAAAATTCGAGGGTCCGTTCTATTCTGGAAAGGGCGTCCCAATCATTGCCAAACTCTGAGGCGGCACATGTTGCTCTCTGGTAGCACGCCTCCAACGGGTGGCGGGCTCTACTTAGATCAACTAAAAAACCCACGTAGGCTGTCATCCTGAGCTTGACCCAGGATCTCCCAGCGGCCCGCGGTACACCGCAGGGTGATCCCGGCTCGGAGGCCGGAATGACAAGTTGGGTTTTGTTAGGAATCCTTATTGGAAGCATTACGACTGAAGAAAGAGACCAACAATAATGCTGTTAAAAAGCCACTTCATCCGGTATGCGCTTTGGAGGAGTTCCACCACGGTCCACCTCCTCGGCCTTATGGTCCTTTCTGTCACACTTGTAGCCTGTGCAACCGTCGAACCGCGTGAGTCGCCCCCCGAACCCATTGAGCGCCGCTCTCCCGTTATCAATTCAGTATCACCACGGATGATCAACCCTAAGGCAGTCCCTGTTACACTCCGTATCCAAGGCACCGGGTTTACGCGTCGATCCACGATCCGGCTTGCGCCTTCCTCCAACCGCTCATCCACCCTAGACCTTAAACCCGAAGTCATTTCGCGCCGCGAGCTCACCGTGACCATTCAGGGCGAGATGCTCGCGCGGTTAGCAAAGGTGGGTCAACAGCAACGCTCCATCGGGCTCCCGTCCAGATCTACACAGCTGCCTCGCCAGAAATCATCGCCGACGTCCGACTACTTTCAAGTGGCGGTCGTCGACGAGTCCGGTACTCGCTCTCGCTTCCACCCCATAGGCCTCATCGAGCCCCCTGCCCAAATCGTGAGCGTATCGGCCTCCACTCTGCGCAACAACCAACCGATGACGGTCATGACTGCACGGACGCTGCGCATCCCGGTCGAGATCGCTCGTTCTAACACAACGATGCCGCTGACGGTGAAGGCCGAAGTCTTTCGCCTCACTGAGAAGGGTGCTCGGGTACTGGTTCGAGGTGCAGGGGGCGTATCGAAAGTCCCTCCTGGTGCACCGGACGTGGAAGTCGAAGTATCGACGCCCAAACTCGAACCATCGGCTGAGTATGAAGTCTCACTCACCATCGCTGATTGTTCTTCCTGCACCGCTTATACGGTGCCTTTAGATGTCATCGAGAATCCTGAAGTGACGTGTCCGACGTGCGGTCCGCTGTTCGGGGGGACGGGCGTTGAAATCATTGCGATGGACGCGCAGCAGGAAACCGTCGGTCTTCGCTGGGTGGATAACTCGGTACAAGAAGACGGCTATCGTATCGAGGGACGGGTGGACGACAACCCGTGGATGGAGGTTACCACGGTAGCCGCTAACTCGAACACCGGGGTGATGGAATGGACGGGTGCCGCCCCTGCATGGGCCGCTCCACATCAAGCCTGTTACCGTGTGGTGGCTTATAACACCTATGATGAGATCGAGTCACAGGTGGACTGCGGGCCGCCCGACGCCCCCAAGGCGCCGGCATGGATTCGGATCACCAATCGAGAGGCTCACAGCCTCACGGTGGAGTGGCTGGACAACAGCACCACCGAATTTGAGGGGCAACGGTCTGGCGGAAATGGCAGTCCGATCCTCTTGGATCCTGGGTTTCGGCTCCATCAGGCATATTGCGAAGACTGCCCATACCAGACCGCTCACGGAACCGATGGTCATGCTAACGGCACAGGACCGCTACGGGTCACCCGCGGTGGGCTTGCACCGGATGAGGACTACTGCTACAAGGTTGAGGCGCGCAACGAATATGGTTCCAGCTGGTCCCCCGTCGTCTGTGGTGAGACATTGTACGAGCCGCCCCCGCCGACCCGACCTCGGCAACTCAGCATTCGGGAGAAGACGGAGCATTCGGTCAAGTTGCGGTGGCGTGATTATGCCCACAATGAAGACGGCTTCTACGTGCAGCGCCGCTTCCCCGACGACCCTTGGGAGAATCACCAGCACCTCTCGGCCAAGGACGGCACCGGGTGGATGGATTGGACCGACACGGGATTACAGTCCAACACCACCTACTGCTATCGCATCAAGGCCTACAACGAATACGGCGCCAATTTCAGCGGCGAGAAGTGTGCGACTACATACGCCGGCACGCCGAGCACTCCGAACCTCGTGGCCGGTCAGGTGTGGATCGTAGAGCCAACGACGCCCAACCAGACCTTTCACCTGATGTATGAGGTGTGCAACATGGGCGGACCGATCTCTGACTCGTTCACCGACCGGGTTGTCCAAGATGGTAATCTCGGCGCTGCCAAGTCATCTACGCACGGTCCGCTCGGCGCGTATGACTGCTATACCCAACGCACCACGTACCAGGGTGGCGTGCCAGAGGGATGCTACATTTGGGAAGTGCTCGTGGACACTCCTTTGGAAACGGGCGGCAGCATTCAAGAGATGTCGGAATACGATAATGCGAGGGGCCTCCAGGCCTGCTTCTTCTAGTAGGCTCTTCCCGCTGAACGGCTTGGCCGTCTCCTCCGCTCAGATGATCGATGGCGTGGGCGGCGGCTTCGTTGCGTGTGTAGTCCTCGGAATGCCTGCTTTCAAAAAGCGTCACGCGTCTGCGTCGCTCTCATCGTCTTCAAAATCGAGCGAGGCGGAGTTGATGCAGTAGCGCTTGCCCGTCGGCTTGGGGCCGTCGTCGAACACGTGGCCGAGGTGAGCCCCGCAGTTGGCACAGACGACTTCCGTGCGCCGCATGCCGTGGCTGTGATCGGCCCGAAGCTCCACGTTGCCCTTGTCGATGACGTCGTAAAAACTGGGCCAGCCCGAGCCCGACTCGAACTTGGTGTCCGACGCGAAGAGCGGCTCCTCGCAAACGACGCAGCGATACACGCCATCGCCCTTGTGGTCCCAGTACTTGCCCGTGAAGGCACGCTCGGTCCCCTGCTCCTGCGTAACGTGGTATTGCTCGTCGGTGAGCCGTTGCTTCAACTCGTCCTTGGTTGGCGTCTTCGGCATGGTGCTACGTGATTGTACATGATGTGCGAGTCGTCTGGGACGTCTGACCTGCACGCCGCCGGCGCGTTCCGCCCGCGTCCCGGCCCATGTCCGATCAGTTCGCGTGGGCCCCATTTATTCGACGTTTGTTGCAGTCCGCCCGTGTCAGGGTCGGGGGCGCCCCGGGGGTCCCGAACCGTTGAAGGCCCCGCCCTGGGTAGGACGCGGCCTTCGGATGGCGCGGTGCTATGCAAGAGGCACTCCACTACGAGTCGTCAGAACGCTTAGCGGAGTCTAGCTCACGCTGTCCGTTCTCCGATTCGGTGTGCTCCTCATCGGTTGAGGCGACGGACGCATCGGCCGGAGCATGCGCGGCCGTCTCGTCGTCCTGCCCGTTCTCAATGGTCTCGGCAGTATCGGCAGGGGCGTCCTGCTCCTCGGCTGGCTGCTCGTCAGGAACGAGTTCGCTAGGGGCAATTTCCCCCTTGAGGAGCGCAAGTACGCGCTCGCCCGAGACTTCCTCATGTTTGATCAGCTCGTCAGCCAGCGCATCCAGTTGGTCATGATGCTCGGTGATCGTATCCATCGCCCGCTGGAATGCGTCGTCCAAAATCTGGCGTACGGCGACGTCCACCTCGCGGGCCGTCTCTTCGCTGTACTCGCGGCTCTTGGACAGCTCTTCGCCCAGGAAAACCTGCCCATTCTGACCGCCGAGGGCAATGTTTTCGAAGGCGTCGCTCATGCCCCAGTCGAGCACCATCTTGCGCGCCATCTTGCGCACCTGCTTGAGGTCGTTCTCCGCACCGCTCGTGGCGGTGTCGAAGATGAGGTCTTCGGCCGCGCGGCCGCCCATCACGACGGCGAGGCGGTCGAGCATGTACTCGCGGCGGTACAGGTACTTGTCCTCTTCCGGCATCTGCTGGGTAACACCCATGGCCTTACCGCGTGGCACGATGGTCACCTTATGCACGGGATCGGCATGTTGCAGTGCAGCGGCGACGATGGCGTGCCCCGCTTCGTGATAGGCCAGCAGCTTGCGCTCCTCGTCGGTGAGGGCGAGGCCTTCGCGCTTGAGGCCCATGAGCACCTTGTCGCGCGCCTCTTCGATGTCGGCGGTCACGATCTCGTCGCGGCCCTCGCGCCCGGCGAGCAGCGCGGCCTCGTTGAGCAGGTTCTCCAGGTCGGCCCCGCTGAAGCCCGGCGTGTTGCGCGCCAGCCGCTCCAAGTCGATCTCGTCCGAGATCGGCTTGTTCGTGGCGTGAATCTTCAGGATGGCCTTGCGCGCCTTGGCCATGGGGAGGTTCACCGTTACCTGCCGGTCAAACCGCCCCGGACGGGTCAGAGCCGGATCCAGAATGTCGGGCCGATTGGTGGCCGCCATCACGATGACCCCCTCGTTCTTCTCGAAGCCGTCGAGCTCAGCAAGCATCTGGTTGAGCGTCTGCTCGCGCTCGTCGTGTCCGCCGCCCAATCCGGCACCGCGCTGGCGGCCAATCGAGTCGAGCTCGTCGATAAAGATGATGCTGGGCGCATCTTCTTTCGCCTGCTCAAACATATCGCGCACGCGGGCCGCACCGACGCCCACAAACATCTCCATGAAGTCGGACCCGGAGACGCTGAAGAAGGGCACACCGGCCTCCCCGGCGACGGCGCGCGCCATCAGCGTCTTGCCAGTCCCCGGCGGGCCGACGAGCAGCACGCCCTTCGGCACCTTGCCGCCGAGCCGTTCGAAGCGCTCGGGCTCTTTCAGAAACTTGATGATCTCTTGCAGCTCGATCTTGGCGCCTTCATTGCCCGCCACATCGTCGAAGGTGGTGTCCTCCTCTTCCCGATCGTACATCTTCGCCTTGCTCTTCCGTACCGAGAAGAGCCCCTGGCCCTGCGACTGCATCCGGCGTAGGAAGAGATAGCCGATGCCAAAGATGAGCAGCACGGGCAATAGGCCAATCAGCAGCAGACCCCACGGAAACTGGCTCTCCGGCTGGGTAACGACCTCCACACCGTTCGCTTCGAGGCGGTTCATGAGCTGCTCGTCACCAAACGACGGGACGTACGTAGTGAAGTTGCTATAGCGCGTCGAGTCGCCCTGCTGGGTGGCACGCTGGGCGGGCGACGCGAGGGCGCCGGTCAGCTTATCGCCTTCTACAGTGACACGCTCGACGTTGCCGGCTTGAAGCTGCGAGCGGAATTCGCTGTAGCTGATCTGCGATCCGCCCTGCGGACCGTAGATCGAGCTCCATGCCCACAGCGCGGCCAGCGTGCCGGCTACAATCCAGATCAGCAAACGTCCTCGGTTGGGGCCCGAGTCTTGCCCTGACGGCAACCGGGGACGGTTTTCAGATGTGTTCTTATCCTGCTCAGCCACGTTACTTCGTTGTCATTGGAAGATCACTGATCGAACTGCTGTCACCTCCACAACAGGTCGAGTTTGAGCAAACCATGATGTCATACACACAGCGTGCGCATTTGTGTCTTCATCGGTTTAGGGCTTCATGGTTCCTTCGTCCGGCCCGCCACCCGTTACCCGCATATTTCAATTCACGGTAGATGCAACCCCCGCTTGCCTGTCACAACAACGCAAAGTTATCATGATCCTCCAGCATCAGTCCCTGTCGCATCAACCGGCCCGTCCTGCCCATGGCCTACTCCGCTCCGACTGAGTCCAACGACGCGTTCCCCTTTGACCAATCGATTGCCTGGCAGCCTGATCCCGACGTGGTGGCAACAAGCAACCTGCGCCGGTTCATGGATTGGCACGGGATCGACGACTATGACGCGCTCATGATGCGCTCGACCGAGGACATCGCGTGGTTCTGGAACGCTGTCCTGGATGACCTCGACATCGAATTCTACGAGGACTATGACCGCATCGTCGACCTCTCCGACGGCATTCAATTCCCGAGGTGGTGCGTCGGCGGGCGCATGAACATCGTCCATAACCTGCTCGATAAGTGGCAGGGCACCGAGGTCGAAGACCGCACCGCGCTCCGCTGGGAAGGCGAAGACGGCACCACGGTGACGCTCACCTACGGCGCACTGCATCAGCGCGTGGGGCAATGCGCAAACGCACTCCGCGAACTGGGCCTCGGCGAGGGCGATGCGATCGGGCTCTACATGCCGATGACGCCGGAAATCGTGATCGCCTTCCTCGCCATTGCCAAGAGCGGCGGCATCATCCTACCGCTCTTCAGCGGCTACGGCGCCGGGGCCCTCGTCACGCGCCTGCAGGACGCCGACGCGAAGGCGCTCTTCACGGCCGATGGCTTCACGCGCCGCGGCACGCCCATCCGCATGAAGGAGACCGCCGACGAGGCGCTGGCCGAGTGCCCGTCCGTCGAGCACGTGATCGTGCGCCGCCACCTCGGCCGGAGCGACGTGCCGATGCAACCGGGCCGCGACCACTGGTGGCGCGATACGGTCGCCCCCCAGGCTGCGGAAGCCCAGACGGCGCGCACCTCTGCCGAGGACGTGGTGATGGTGATCTACACGTCCGGCACCACCGGCCCGCCGAAAGGCGCCGTCCACACGCACTGCGGCTTCCCGATCAAGGCCGCGCAGGACATGTACCACAGCATGGACCTGAAACCGGGCGAGACGATGTACTGGATGAGCGACATGGGGTGGATGATGGGCCCCTGGCTCGTCTTCGGGACGCTCACCATCGGCGCCACGATGATGCTGTACGACGGCGCCCCCGACCATCCGGGTCCTGATCGCGTGTGGCAGCTCGTGGAGGATCATGACGTGACCCACCTCGGCGTCTCCCCCACGCTCATCCGCGCGCTCAAGACGCACGGCGACACCCCCGTCGAGCAGCACGACCGGTCGAGCCTCCGCGCCATCGGCTCGACGGGCAGCCCGTGGGATCCGGCGTCGTGGCGGTGGTGCTTCGAAACGGTGCTCGATGGCGAGAAGCCCATCCTCAACTACTCGGGCGGCACGGAGATTTCGGGCGGGATCGTGTGCGGCAATTTCTTCAAGCCGCTCAAGCCCGGCGCCTTTTCCGGCCCCGTGCCCGGCATGGACGCCGACGTGGTCGACGAGGCGGGCGAGCCCGTGCGCGGCGCTGTCGGCGAGCTCGTCATCCGTCAGCCGTGGATCGGTATGACGCGCAGCTTCTGGAACGACGACGACCGCTACCTGCAGGCCTACTGGCAGCGCTTCGAGGACGTATGGGTGCACGGCGACTTCGCGGCCATCGATGAGGACGGGCTCTGGTACATCCTGGGCCGCTCGGACGACACGATCAATGTGGCCGGCAAGCGGCTCGGCCCGGCCGAGGTGGAAGCCCTCCTCAACGCGCACGACGCCGTGGCCGAGAGCGCAGCCGTGGGCGTGCCTCACGAAGTCAAGGGCCAAGAGGTCGTCGCCTTCGTCGTCCTCAAGCCGGACGCCACGCCGTCCGACGCACTGCGCGAGGAACTCATGCAGACTGTGACCGAGGAG
>JAAAPH010000142.1 GCA_009908415.1 Bacteroidota bacterium | reverse complement strand
CGGACGACTATCTCCCCAAGCCGTTCGACTTCGAGGAACTGCTCGCACGCATCGAGGCGCTCCTTCGTCGGGCGCCGGGCGCTTCGTCTGCCTCCGACGTGTACCGGCACGGGATCCTCACGCTCGATCCGGAGGCGCACACGTGCACCTGCGACGGTGACCCGATGGACCTTACGCCGAAGGAGTTCGATCTCTTGGCGTATTTCATGGCCCACCCGGGGCGCGCCCTGCGCCGGGATGAGATTCACCAAAACGTGTGGGGGCATGACTTCGATCGGGGGACCAACCTGATCGACGTGTACGTGGCCTACGTTCGCGGCAAGCTCGACGCGTTCGGCTGCGATCACCGGATCGAGACGGTTCGCGGCGTCGGCTACCGGTACGTGCCCCCCGACCCCGCGCCCGCTCGCGAAGCATGACCCACGATGCACGGTTGCCCATGACCCCTGCTTCTTCCACCCCCCATTCTGAGGCCCCATCCGCTGATGGGCGCGCCACGTTCCGGCGGCGCCTCGTCGTTGCGACGGGCGGCGCGCTGGCGCTGGCACTGACGGCGCTAGCCGGGCTCATCTGGCTGGGCGCCTATGCCTGGTTCAACCACAACGCCCGCCACGTGCTGCGTAGCGAAACCGAAGGTGTCCTCGCCCAAATTGTGACGCCGGCCGGCACGCTGAACGCCGATGGGTACGCGTGGAACGAGCCGCATCACCGGTTCCGCGGCCGCCACGTGGATCCCTTCTTCCTGCAAGTGTTTGACGACCGGGGGCACCTCCTGCGCGCGTCCGACAACATCGACATCTTCCGCGAGGACGCCTATCCTGCCCGCCCGCTGGCCGCGACCACACAGAACGACGAGCTCTATGACCCGCTGCGGACGTTTCGGGTGGAGAATACAAAGCTCTATTACACGACGCGCCCCATCTATAACGATGCCGGCGAACAGCTGGGAACCGTGCAGTTGGCGCGCCCTGAACCGGGGCTGGCTACGCTGCACCAACAGCTCGCCCTGTTCCTGGGCGGCGGCGTGCTGGTGGTATTGGGCGGGCTCGGCGCCCTGATCTGGTGGGTGGCCGGGCGCGTGCTGCGCCCGTTGGAGACGATCACGGCCTCTACCCGCACGATAGCCCCCGACCGGCTGGGGCAACGCATTGCCGTGCCCGACGAGGCCGACCGGGAGACGGCCCAACTCGCCGCCACGCTCAACACGCTGCTGGAGCGGATTGAAGCCTCCTTCGAGGAGATGCGCCGCTTCACGGCCAGCGCGGCCCACGAGCTGAAAACGCCGCTCACCGTGCTGCAGGGCCATGTCGACGTTGCCCTGCGCCGCCCCCGCGACGCGGGCGATTATCAGGAGACGCTCCGCCTCGTTCGGCGCAAGATCGACCACCTCATCGCGATGGTGGCCGGCCTGCTGACGCTCGCCCGCCTGGACCAGAGCGATCCGCCCCGTCCGGATGAGCAGGTGGACGTGGCGCGCTTGGTCCGTGCAGAGGCGCAATCTTTTCGCGAGGCGGCCACGGAGCAGGGATTAACCGTCCACACGGAGGTTTCGGGGCCAGCGCCCGTAGGTGGGCAGGCCGAGATGCTGCGCGAGGTCGTCGTCAACCTGCTCGACAATGCCGTCAAGTACACGCCGGAGGGCCGCATTGAGGTGGCCGTCCATCGTACAGAAGGCACCGTCGTGCTGACCGTGAAGGACACGGGCGTGGGGATGGACGCCGAGGAGCGCGCCCAGGCGACCGATCGATTCTACCGCGCCACCTCGGTAAACACGACCGGCATTGAGGGCACCGGGCTCGGCCTCTCCCTCGTGGAGCAAATCGTCCGCTGGCACGGCGGCGCGCTCGATATCGCGTCCGCACCGGGACAAGGCACCACCGTGACCGTGCGGCTCCCGGAGGCTGCGAACGCGCCATCCGAAGCTCCCACCGTACCGGCGTAGACTGATGCCCGGTCCGCTGTGGTTAGTCCGTGGCTTCGAGGCGTTCTTCCTTCACCTCTTGGACGAAGTCGAGGAAGTTGCCGAAGATCTGCTTGGTATCCTGTGCCGCCTCAAGGTGCTCTGGCGTGACACTGTCGAGCGCGGCCTGCATGGCGCGCATGGAGATGTCCTTTCGCTGGATCATGTCCTCGGCCGTGCGCATGTCGTACTCCGGGTGGAACTGCACGCCGTAGACCCGGTCTTTCCGGAAGGCCTGGATGCCACTGGCGTTTCGTGCGAGGACAGTCACGTCATCCGGAAGCGCCATCACCTCGTCGGAGTGCGTCGCAAACGCGACGAATGGGGTGGGCACGTCCTCGAAGAGCGGATCGTCGTGCACCTGTTCGACCTCGACGTACCCCAGCTCGTAGGCGCCGCGGTCGTCCACCGTCCCGCCCAAAATTTCGGCGAGCAGCTGGTGGCCCCAGCACACGCCGAGCACAGGCAGCCCAGCCGCAATGGCGCTGCGCACCCAGGTGGCGAGCTCGGCCATCCAGGGCTCATCGTGGTACACCGACGACTGCGAGCCTGAGATAATCACGGCGTCGTAGGGCGGCGTGACGCTGGCCTCGGCCGGCTTCGCCTCTTCTTCAGGCGCAACCGGTTGCGGGATCTCGCCGGCGCTGGCGCGAAAGATCGTCAGCGTTGCATCCACCTCGCGTTTGAAGTTGCGCTGGGCGTGCGTGTCGCCAAGGGTCGCATCGATGAGCGCGATGTGCGGGCGCGGCATGGGCAGGTACGGGCGTTGTCGAACAGCTCTTTGGAAGCTACACCGTTCTTCCCGCAGGGCGTTCCTGGCGCAGTGCGAGCGTTTCGTAACGGCCCGGATGCTTTACGGAACGGTCGGGCGACGGACGATTGAAAATATCGTGACCGTATGTGATCATGTTGATCCTATCGAATTAACATTCACTCTATTCCTTTCTGTTTATGCGATCTGGGTTGCGCGTTGGTTTGATGCTCCTGCTGGCTGGTTTTCTGTTTGCCGCGTGTGGTGGGGAGACCGCCGTCGTGGAGAGCGGGACGTACGAAGGCACCATCACCGAGGTGAACGCCGACGAGCGTGAGATTTACGTAGCGGTCCCAGAGACCGGTACGCTGGAGCTCTATTTCACCGATACCACACAGGTGATGCGCGACACGACGATGCTCTCCTTCGGTGCGTTGGAGAACAACCAACAGGTGTCTGTTGAGGTGGAGCGGGTCGGGCAGCGCCTCGATCCGATCCGTGTTCGCATTCTAGAGTAGCGGCCATGGACGGCGTTCCGTCGATGTGGCGGGTCGAGCTCTGGCACCCGCTCGTCGTCCACTTTCCGATTGCCCTTCTGCTCGTCGGTACGGCGATGCGGCTGCTGGGTATGGCACTCGCCCAATGGGATAAGGCGCAGTTCCTGGTCCCGGCCGGACGCGTCCTGCTCGTCTTGGGCACCCTCGGCGCATGGGCGGCCGTGTATACCGGCACACTGGCTGATGCGGAGGTCGTCCGGACGCTGTGTGACCCCACCGTCGTCGAAACCCATGAGCATTGGGCCTATTGGGTGGCCGGACTCTTCACGGCGGCTGTATTGATCGACGGGGTGTTGTGGCGCCGCGTACCCTCGACGGGGCTGCGGCGTGTCTTGGCTGTTGCGCTGGCTGGCTGCATGCTGGTCGGCAGCGCCGGAGTCGCGTACGTTGGTCACCTCGGCGCCAAACTCGTCTACCAGCAGGCCGCTGCCGTGCACGTGCCCGCGGACGATTGTGCCGCGTTCGAGTGACCCGCACGGCCGAGGGTCCCCGGTGCGCTCCGGGCAAAACGTAATCGATCCGCAACATGCGTCACGATGTCGTCCGCAGTGGATCGTCTGCGGCGTGCATCCCTTGAGATCCCCGCAATCGCCTCGACGCGTTCTGCGCAAGCGAACTTCTACTGCGCCATGCGACACGTTGCTCTCAGCGCCCTTCTCGTGTGTGTGCTCATCCTTGCCGGCTGCAGCGGAGAAGCAGCCGACTCACCCGCGGCGGCGTCTGTGTCCGGCGGTACGTACGAGGGCACCATCACGGACGTCGTGCTGGCCGAGCGTGAGCTCGAAATCGCCGTGCCCGAGCGCGACACGTTCCGCGCGTTCTTCACCGACTCCACGCAGGTCGTTCAGGATTCGCTGGAGGTCGGGTTCGGGTCGCTCAGTGCAGGCGGGCGCATCCGCGTGACGGTCCGCCCTCAGGGGGACGCGCTCGACATGACGCGCATTGAGGTCGTGCAAGCCGCGGATGGCGTCCTCGATCCGTAGGATCGCATCGGTCCGTGGGGAGGCAGGCCGCCGGCGAGGCCGAGCGACACGGAGTGGGCTGGGTTCACCCGGTCCGGTCTTCTCATACGTTGTTCCGACGAGCGGGTCGGGGTCGTTCCCCGAACGCGCAGCGAATCCAGCGGCAGACGCGCTCAGTAGCCGACAAGCGGTGCGGGGAACCCCGACATCCTGCGCGAGAGGACGTATCGCCCCGATTACGCCTCGCCCTGCAGCATAATGTTGTCGAGGCCGAAGAGGCGCTGCGTCTCTTTCATGAAGTCGGCCGTGGGGTCGACGACCATCTTGCGGCTGCGGACGCGCTGCTTGGGCCCGTTGCCGGCGTCGACGTCGAAGTACAGCTTGCAGTGGCCCGGATGCTCCTCGCAGAGCGACTTGAACTGCTGCAGGTGGTCGGGTTGAATGCGATCCGGGTTGACGGTGAGCACCATCGACTGCACCATCTGGTCGCGCACCTTCCACATCGGAAAGACGTCCTTCACGATGACCTTCACCACGCCGCCGCGCACCTCCACGTTGCCGCGCACGAGGACGACCTCATCGACCTCCAAGTAGGCCTGGATGCGATCGAGGACGTTGGCGAAGCAGACGAGCTCGCCCTGCCCCGTGAAGTCCTCAATTTCCGCAAAGGCGATCGGTTTGCCCGACTTGGTGGTGTGGCGCTTCACCTCCGTGAGGATGCCACAGAAGCTGCGCACCGGCCCGCGGTCGCGCCCGTAGCCGTCGCCGCCCACGTTCTCCAGCTTCTCCAGCTGTTCGGTGTCGCCGAAGTGCGCATTGGCAAACGCCTCGGCCTCGGCGCGGTACTCGTCGAGCGGGTGGCCGGAGACGTAAAAGCCGATGACCTCGTGCTCGGCCTTGAGCTTCTTCGACTTCGGCCACGGCTCAGTGCGCGGCAGGTTGGGCTCCATCTCGGCGGACCCGATTTCGCCGTTGCCGAAGAGCGAGTTTTGGCCGGCGGCCTTGTCGGCCTGCACCTTCTGCCCGTAGTGCACGGCGTCGTCGACGGCATCAATGAGCTGGGCGCGGTGGCCTTCGAGGTCGTCCATCGCGCCGGCTTGGGCCAGCGATTCCAGGGTCCGCTTCCCCGCCGTCCGCAGGTCCAGGTGCTTCGTCACGCCCCAGATCGTCTCGAACGGGCCGTGCGCCTCGCGGGTGGCGACGATTTCGTCGATGGCACTCGTGCCGGCGCCTTTCACCGCGGCCAGGCCGAAGCGGATCGCGCCATCGTCCACCGTGAAGTTGGCGGCACTGCGGTTGATGGAGGGCGGCAGGATTTCCAAGCCCATCGTGCGCGCCTCCTCCAGCACCACGCTCAGCTTGTCGTTGTTGCCCATGTCGTTCGTCATGGCCGCCGCCATGAACTCGGCCGGGTAGTGGGCCTTCAGGAACGCCGTCTGGTAGGCCACGATGGAGTAGGCCGCCGCGTGCGACTTGTTGAAGCCGTACCCGGCGAACTTCGCCATGAGCTCCCACACGTGCTCGATGGTTGCGTCGTCGACGCCTTGCGCGCGGGCGCCCTCGACGAACTGGCCCTTCATGCGGTTCATAATTTTGACCTTCTTCTTGCCCATCGAATTGTGGATAACCACATCCGAGGCCAGGAAGTTGGCGTGGGGCGGTACAGCCAGGTCGTACACCTCCGCGTCGCCGGCAGGCTCAATGTCGACGATCGGGTCCCAGAGCACGTCGCCAGCCGCCATGTCGATCAGTTCGGGACTGTCGAACGCACGACCCAGCGCTTCCAGGCGGTGCCGGCTGAGCTTGCGCGTGGGGGTCTTGAAGTTTAGCCCCGACGAAAGGGTGTTGCCGGGCATGCCGACCTGCTCGCCGCCCTCGCGCCAGGACCGCCCGCTGGCGTACTTGGCACGTCGCACGGCGTGCGTGACCGCAGCCGGCACGTTATAAATCGAATGGCTCCGCTGCCGCGCAAGAGCTTTTGCACGGAGGACGGCGAGAGCATCCTGTTTGGCGCCCACGACGTGCGGCCCGATCTCGTCAGCGAAGCGAACGATGTCCTTCTGATCGGTGATGATGAGCTCTTGATTGTCGCGGTGCGTCGTTGTGCGGTGGCGTCGCACCGTGGGGATGCCCAGACGCAGTAGCGCATGCGCAAGGTCGTCGATCAGGGCTGGGCTAGACGAGTTGTACGAAAGGCGTGTCTTCTCCACCGAACCGTCCGTGCTGAACAAGCGCCCGAGGAAGAGCGCGAGGGAATCGGCGTCGTAGCGGAAGACCTCTTTCGGAAACTGCTTCTCTTCCGCGCGTCCTACCAAGTCGGTCTCGCGCACCAGCGCGGTGATCGGGTTGTGCCCGCGTTCGGCGCCCCGCGCGGTGATGGTTTGGACGCTGGACGTCGGATGCTCGTACCGTTTCGCCTGGCCGCCCAGTGACGCGACAGCGGCTTCATAATCGGCCAGAAGGGCGGGGTCACTGTTGTAAAACCGCGCTACCGCACGACCCTGGGAGTCCATGGTCTGCCCATCGCCCAGCAAGTACGCGAGCGCCGTAACACGCGCTGAGTCGGGCATGTCAGTGCCGTGCGCCGGGAGCGTGGCGGGAACGGCAATGGCATCGCCCTCCGACAGCTCCGAGAGATGTTTCCATCCGCCGACGGTCCGGAGCGGGTGGTTGGCCGTCAGTTTGATGGTGCGTCCGCTCCGGGTGGTGACCCGGTACACGGGCTTGCGGCCGTTGTGAAAGCGCTCGGTGACGGTCGTCTTCGTGAGCCCGTAGCGGTCGTCCATCGTGAGAATCGACATGCCGGGCTCCACCTGATCGACACGGACGCGTTCGCCGGTGGCGGCATCCACGACGAGGGTATCGCCGGTGACGCAGCGCCGCAGGATGTCCGCCTTGCCGAGCGAGAAGCCGCCCATTTGCTGGGCGATCTGCATCACCTGCTCCTGGTAGACGGGAATGCCGTACGTCGGCTCCAGGATGTCTTCGAGCATCGGGTGCGGGTACTCGACGGGCTCCTCGCCGTGCTTTCGGGCGATATAGGTCGGGATATTCTCCATCGGCCCGGGCCGGTAGAGCGCGTTCATCGCGATCAGGTCGTCCAGCTCCGTCGGCTTCAGCTTGCGCATCCACTCGCGCATGCCCGTCGACTCGAACTGGAAGATGGAGACCGTCTCCCCGCGCTGGAAAAGCTCGTACGTCGCTTCGTCATCGAACGGGATCTCCTCGATGTCGATGGTGACGCCGTGGTTTTCCTCGATGAGCTCCAGCGCGTCGTTGATCACAGTGAGCGTCTTCAGACCGAGGAAGTCCATCTTGAGCAGGCCAAACTCCTCCACCCAGTCGCCGTCGTACTGGGTCGTCATCACCTTCTCGCCCTTGCTCTTCGAGACGGAGACGGGCACGTACTCGCTGACCTGCCCGGGCGCGATGATGACGCCGGCGGCGTGCACGCCCGTGTGGCGCGCGGAGCCTTCGAGGACCTCGGCGTAGTGCATCATCTTGCGCACCTGCGGATCGTCGTGCCGCTTCAGGTTGCGGAATTCGGGCACCTCATCTTTGGCCTGATCGAGGTCCACCCCCACGCCGTCCGGAATCATCTTGGCGATGCGGTCCGCCTCGTCGAGCGGGATGTCGAGCACGCGCGCCACGTCGCGGATGGCCGTCTTGGCACCCATCGTCCCGAAGGTGATGATCTGACAGACGTTCTCGCGCCCGTACTTCTGGACGACGTAGTCGATCACCTTGGAGCGGCCGCGGTCGTCGAAGTCGATGTCGATATCCGGCATCGAGACGCGCTCCGGGTTCAGGAAGCGCTCGAACAGCAGGTCGTACTGCAGCGGGTCGACGTTCGTGATGCCGAGGCAGTAGCTGACGCACGATCCGGCCGCCGAGCCGCGCCCGGGGCCGACGCGCACGTCGAGCTCGCGGGCGGCCTCGGTAAAGTCCTGCACGATGAGGAAGTAGCCCGAGTAGCCCATCTCCTTAATGATGCCGAGCTCGTGGTTGAGCCGGTCCACCACGTCCTGGGAGAGCGGGTCGCCGTAGCGCTCCTTGGCGCGCTCGAAGGTAAGGTGCCGCAAGTAGTCGTCCATCCCGTCAAACCGGTCGGGGATGGGGTAGTGCGGCATGAGCAGGTCGCCCATCGGCAGCTCGAAATCGCACTTGCCGGCGATCTCGGTGGTGGTGACGAGCGCCTCGCGCTGAAAGTCGCTCGGGATGCCGGTGAGCGCCTCGGTCATTTCCTCGGCGCCCTTCAGGTAGAACTGGTCGTTCTCGAAGCGCATCCGGTTCGGGTCGTTGTAGTCCTTGCCGGTCTGCAAGCAGAGGAGCACGTCCTGCGCGGCCGCGTCGTCCTGCTCCACGTAGTGCACGTCGTTGGTGGCGACGACCTCCACGTCGTATTCCTTGGCCCACTGCAGCAACACCTCGTTGCAGGTGTGCTGGTCGTCGATGTCGTGGTCCTGGATCTCGATGTAGTAATCGTCGCCGAAGACATTCAGGTACCACTCGAAGATCTCACGGGCCTGCTCCTCGCCCCGGTGCAGGATCGTCTGCAGCACCTCGCCCTGCAGGCAGCACGTGGTGGCGACGAGCCCCTCGCTGTGCTCGGCGATCAGGTCATGGTCGATGCGGGGCTTGTAGTAGAAGCCGTCGAGGAACGACGTCGATGAGAGCTTCATCAGGTTCTCATAGCCCGTCTCGTTTTTGGCGAGCAGCACCTGATGGTAGCGCGTGCGGTCCTTCTGGTCGTCGATGCCGCTCGGCGTCACGTAGAACTCGCAGCCGATGATGGGCTGGACGCCTTTCTTCTTCGCCGTCGTGTAGAACTCGGGCACGCCGTACAGATTGCCGTGGTCGGTGATGGCCACGGCGGGAATCTGCTTCTGCTTCGCGCGGTCGAGCAGCGTGTCGATGCCGGCGGCGCCGTCGAGCAGCGAGTATTGGGTGTGGCAGTGGAGATGGCAAAAGTCAGACATGCGAGGCGGCGTAGTGCGTTTGGCGTGGTGCGTTGCGCGTTGGGCGGCCGGTGAATGCAGCGTCAGCGCGCAGAGGGGACAGCGACATCACCGGCTCCAAGAAAAGCACGCGCGCCGGGCTCCGTCAACGGGTGTGGACGGTTTGTGGATTAAGATCCGACGGGAAAAGCGTGGATGCCCAAGTCATTCCCGACCCCACACGAGGGCGCAAGCCCGACTGACGGAGCGCAGCGAAGCTAAATCGGGCATCCAGTTGACTGAGCGTTGGCTCTGGATTCCCACCCGAGCGAAGCGACCGACGAAGTCATCGAGTTGGGAATGACTGCGTTTGAGGGATGCAGGATTAATCCGACAACAGTTTCACGTCCAGAACCGGTGGCCGATGAGGCCGTGTGCGGCGAGGTAGACGAGCACGATGAGCCCGGCCGCGACGACGAGCCCGTGGTACGCCCACGTGCCCCAGAACGCCGTCGTGCGACTCCGCACCAGCGCGACGAGGCTCCCCAGCACGGCCCCGCCGAACAGCAGCGTCAGCGCGGTG
>JAAAPH010000333.1 GCA_009908415.1 Bacteroidota bacterium | reverse complement strand
GGTCCTTTTCGGGACCGGTCCGGTAGCGTTCGAGCCTAGGTAAGGTTCTTCGCGTTGCATCGAATTAAGCCACATGCTCCACCGCTTGTGCGGGCCCCCGTCAATTCCTTTGAGTTTCAACCTTGCGATCGTACTCCCCAGGCGGAATGCTTAACGCGTTAGCTTGGACACTGCCCCTATGAAGTGGGGCATCGTCTAGCATTCATCGTTTACGGCGTGGACTACCAGGGTATCTAATCCTGTTTGCTCCCCACGCTTTCGTGCCTCAGCGTCAGTACCTATCTAGTCGCTCGCTTACGCCTCTGGTGTTCCTCGTGATATCTACGCATTTCACCGCTACACCACGAATTCCAGCGACCTCTCTAGGACTCAAGAGCAACAGTTTCAACGGCACTTCTACGGTTAAGCCGCAGGATTTCACCGCTGACTTGCTGCCCCGCCTGCACACCCTTTACGCCCAGTGATTCCGGACAACGCTTGCACCCTCCGTATTACCGCGGCTGCTGGCACGGAGTTAGCCGGTGCTTATTCCTGCCGTACCGTCATGCCCTGCAAAACAGGGTTTTCTTCCGGCAGAAAAGGAGTTTACGCCCCATAGGGGTGTCTTCCTCCACGCGGCGTGGCTGCGTCAGGGTTTCCCCCATTGCGCAAGATTCCCCACTGCTGCCTCCCGTAGGAGTCTGGCCCGTGTCTCAGTGCCAGTGTGGCTGATCATCCTCTCAGACCAGCTACGGATTATTGCCTTGGTAAGCCGTTACCTCACCAACGAGCTAATCCGACGCATGACCATCCCTGAGCGCCCGAAGGCTTTGATCCACAAGTCATGCGACTCGTGGACATTATGCAGTATTAGCTACCGTTTCCAGTAGTTGTCCTCCGCTCAAGGGCAGGTTCCATACGCGTTACTCACCCGTCCGCCACTTTACTCGCGCCCGAAGGCGCTTTCTCGTGCGACTTGCATGTGTTAGGCCCGCCGCCAGCGTTCGTCCTGAGCTAGGATCAAACTCTCCGTAGTAGGAAAGTTAAAATAGTACAGAGCTTGATCGCGTTTCCTTCACGCCGCAAAGCGACGTGTATAAAGGAATCGACTCGGACTCGCTATGCTTCCAATCTCATCAAAGAACAGGGCGCTTTTAGCACTTTTCGCCTAAGCGCGGACTGACATTGTACGGCGGTCACGCCGCCATGTCAAGCCCAGATGCCTGAGTTCACACTCTCTTCGCAAGCGCCCTATTTTTCGGACGACCTGCTACACCGAGCGACTCAGCGGATGCCTCTCGGACATCGCGCTTCATCAGACACCACAATCTGTAGAGAACAAACCGGCGTTGCTGCAAAAGACGAGACGTTGTGCTCGATACTTTTCCGCGTGCCGGACTTCCTTAGATCCCAGCGGCCGCGATAGGTTCCCTGAAGGTCCTGTCAAGAACCGATGAGGACATCACCGCCTCGGTGGGTTCGGGAGGGCGTCGGTGCCCTCCGTTTAGGCGGTTGTGTTAGATATATTAGTGGCCGGAGGGTTCCAGTCTCATTTTTAAAGAACGCGTGATTCGGTAGCCCCGGTGGATCCGGATGGCTTGCACGGTTCTCGCGTCCCTCGCCGAAACCTCCAGGGGGCACCCTCGGTTTCCGGTTTGATTCTTGTCCACTATCCAGTTGCTATCGTGCTGTCCGCCCGAGGCTGGTGAGACCGCTGTCGATCCGTTGCCTTCTACTGCCCTTGAAACAGTTATAACCGGGACTTTCTGAATATGGACGCTGAATCAATTCAACAGCGACTTCGCGAACACGCCACGCAGGTAGGTGCATGGTTCTGGTCCCTGTTTACGAACAAGTATTTCTGGCAGGGGCTGGGGGGCCTTCTTGCCGTTGCACTCGTCTTGTATCTTGCCGTTGATCGCGTGGCCATGCCGGCCTATACGCGGCACGACACGGCCGTGACGGTGCCCGAGGTGAAGGACCGCCCATTCGAGGAGGCGAGCCAGATCCTGCAGCGGCGCAGCCTTCAGGTGGAGCGCCAGCGTGCGCAGCAGTACAACCCCAGGGTGCCCCGTGGCGAGGTACTCGACCAGCAGCCGCCGGCTAACGCCCTTGTGAAACCAGGCCGCCGGATTTACCTGACCGTAAATGCGGGACAGACGCCTGTGGTGCAGATGCCGGACCTGGGAGGCACGTCCATCCGAGAGGCGAAAAACCGGCTGATGGCGCTTGGCCTCCAGACGGCGCGCGTCCGCCCCGACCCCATTCCGGCCCCGTATCCCAACACGATCACTAAGCAATCGCCGGCACCGGGCGACTCCGTGCAGAAGGGGACCAGCGTCAATTTGTGGTACAGCCAAGGGTTGGGCGACGAGGAAACGACGGTCCCTGACGTGCGGGGCATGCAGGTCCCGTCCGCACAACGGGCGCTCTTGGACCGCAATCTTCGCTCTGTGGTGGTGGACACGACGCAGGACGCCGACCTCAGTCAGGTGCCTGTGCAGTCGCAGAGCCGTGCACCGGGCACCAGCGTGCGGGCGGGCGTGGAAATACGCCTCTTCGTGCAACGCGACACCTCGGCCACGGATACCCTTCGACTCCGCTCCGAACGGCCCGAATAGCGCCGCGCGTTCAGTCTTCGATGTAGACGGCGATGTCCTCGCCGGTGGCGACGGTCACTTGCTCGCGATGCTTGGTCTGGAGCTGCCGCCCGACGTAGTCCGGCTGGATGGGGTACTCGCGGTGCCCACGGTCGATGAGGACCACGAGCTGGATTGAGCGCGGACGTCCGAATTGGACGACGGCATCGAGGGCCGCCCGGGCCGTACGGCCGGTGAACAGCACATCGTCGACGAGGATCACGTCGCGGTCGGTGACGTCAACCGGCGCCTCCGCGGAAGCCGACGCCTCCGTATCGCGGTCGTCCCGGAAGGGCATCACGTTTAGCCCGTGTGCGGTGAGATCCGCATCCTCGATGCGACCGATCTCCCGCGCCAGCGCCTCAGCCAGCGGCAGCCCGCTTTGCAGGATGCCGAACAACTCCACGCGCTGCGCCCCCCGGTTGTGCTCCACGATCTCGTAGGCCAGACGACGCAGGGTGCGTTGCACCCGCTCGGGTGACATGATGAGTGTGCGGGCCGATGCGGTCATGGGCACTCCAACGTGTTCTACTCTGTACGCTCCAGGCGTGCCCCTATTATAAGGTGTTGAGAGATGGATTGGGAGCCGACGCCCGAAGGGCTGCGTTGAGAACGATTGAATCCTGTGCCGCTCGCCCGTGACTTGAGGGGCTGGCACCCGGAGGGGTGCGCCCCTTGTCGGCGGCGAGACGCAGGCCCTTCGCGTGTAGAGCTATGCCGACGCCGATGCGTCGCTGGCGTCGACTTCGACGGCGTTCGCGCTGGCTGGCTGCTCGTCGGCCTGGGAATCTTCTTCCGGCCGATTGGGACAATTTTCGCGGACGCAGTGGCCGTACATGTTCAGCGAGTGGTGCTTGATCTCGAATTCGTAGATATCGGCCACCATCTCCTGGATGCCCTGCAAACGCGGATCGCAAAATTCGAACAGTTCGTTGCAGTCGAGGCAGATGAGGTGATCGTGCTGCCAGTAACTGTACGCCCGCTCGTACTTCGCCTGGTTTTTCCCGAACTGATGCCGAACGACGAGTTCGCACTCCATCAGTAGCTCCAGCGTGTTGTACACGGTCGCCCGGCTAACCTGCGTCCCGTCCTGCTTCAGCCGCACGTACAACTCGTCGGCGTCTACGTGGTCGTCGGTTTTGTAGATCTCCTCAAGGATCGCGAAGCGCTCCGGCGTCTGACGCTTGTTGCGCTTCTTCAGGAAGGCGCTAAAGATGGAGCGCACTTCGTCTAGTTTCTGCTGCGGGAGCGTCGACATGTTCGCCGGGGGTGGAGCTGTAGCAAGAGCGGATGAGGCAGGGAAATCGGCCGCGCCAGACGACGTCAGGAGGCCGATGTCCTACGTGTCGGATGAACCGTTACCGGAGGGGGCAGTTCCACCTTACGCCGCCATGAGCGCTTGTACGTCAGCCTGAACCGTCGCATGGAGCGCATCGATCGAGTGCTCGCCATCGAGCCGCACGAACCGGTCGGGTTCTTCCTCGGCCAGCGTGGCGTAGGCGGCGGCCACGCGGCGGTAGAAATCCAACCCGCCCGCCTCCATGCGATCCGGCGCCGAAGCCTCGTTGGTCGTGCCGTCGGAGGCCCCTTCGCGGCGGGCCTGCGCCACGGCCGGCGGTACCTCCACAAGGTAGGTACGATCGGGCACGAGGCCTCCGGTCACCTTCGCGTGAAATGCGCGCAACCAGTCCGGGGCTTCCAGCTGGCGCCCGGCGCCTTGGTACGCCGTGGTGGAATCATAAAACCGGTCGCACACGACGATGTCCCCGGCTCCCAAGGCCGGCCTGATTTTTTCGGTTACAAGTTGGGCCCGAGCTGCCGAAAACAATAATAGCTCGGCAAACGGATCGATGTCGAGGGCCGGATCGAGCAGCAGTGTGCGAATCCGCTCCGACAGCGTCGTGCCCCCGGGCTCTCGCACGAGCATCGTGGCATGCCCTTCGGATCGCAGGTGCTCGACGAGCAACCGGGCTTGCGTACTCTTTCCGCTCCCGTCGATGCCTTCGAAGGTGATCAGCATAGGTATTGGCCTGGTGGGACGCGTGCCCTCCCGGTTACGTTGCAACCTGGTTAGAAATGGCGCATGCTTTGATCGCCATCTGATCTTGCAAATTGACCAGGCCTCACTTTATTATACAGCGGACAGCCGGTCAGGCCCTTTCGTTGGATGACCTGACGCCTCCGCACGCAAATTGTGGACGACTCATTAACCGGCGCATATTCAGCATGTTCGACTTTGGCTTCGATGACTTCGACGATTCCATCCGCGAAGCCCGACTTAATGAACTAGTCAACCGCTACGAAGAAACCGGGCCTTCGGGCTATTTCGACTCGGAAGCGCTTGAAGAAATCGCGGGCTACTATTTCGACGCGGGCCGTTTCGAAGCAGCGCTCGATGTCATTGACCGGCTCATCGACCAGCACCCCTACTCGTCCGACGCCTGGATGCGCCGCGGGATTGTGCTGAACAACATGGGCCGCCACGAAGACGCGCTGGACGCTTACGACCGTGCCCTAGAGCAAAACCCGCTCGACACCGAGTCGATCGTCAACCGGGGCATTACGCTGGACAGCCTGGGCGAGCCCGAAGCTGCACTGGAGTGCTTCGAAAAAGCGCTCTCGGTCAACCCGCTGCATGGCGAGGCGCTGTTCAATCAGGGTGTTACGCTAGAACGGCTCGACCGGCTCGAGGCTGCTGCGGACGTCTTCGAGCGCTGTGCCGAGGTGCAGCCGAACCATCCCGAGGTGTGGTACGAGCTCGGCTACTGCTTCGACCGCCTCGACAAAAACGAAAAGAGCGTCGCGTGCTACGACCGGCACCTCGACATTGACCCGTACTCGCAGGACGCGTGGTACAACCGCGGCATCGTGCTCAACCGGCTGGGGCGCTACGACGACGCCGTGGAATCCTACGACATGGCCCTCGCCATCCAGGATGATTTCGCCTCGGCGTACTACAACCGCGGGAACGCTCTCGCCAACATGGGGGCGCTCGACGACGCCATCGAAAGCTACGAGCAGGTGCTGTCCATTGAGGGTGACGACGCGGCGACGTTCTTCAATATCGCGCTCGCCTACGAAGAGCTCGGCGACTACCAAACCGGGCGCACCTACTACGAGTGTGCCATCGAGGAAGACGCCGCGTACCCGGAGGCCTGGTACGGACTGGGCTGCTGCTACGACGCCGAAGGCCGGTTCCGGCGCGCCCTGGAGTGCTTCGATCGGGCGATTGAGCTGCGCCCCCGTGCGGCCAAGTTCTGGAAGGCGAAGGGGGATGTGTCGTACAACCTCGGCAGCCTCCGTGCCGCCCTCGACGCCTACGAGCGGTCGACCCAGATCGACGACACGAGCCGGCAAACGTGGCTCGACTACGCGGAGGCGCTCTTCGAGGCCCGGCGCATGGAAGACGCCCTGGCAGCGTACCGGAACGCGTTGAGCTTGGAGCCCAACTGTGCGGGCACGTACTTCCGCCAGGCGAAGGCCCTGCTGGCCCTGGGCCGCTCGGACGAAAGCATCCGCTCGCTCAAGAAAGCCTTCCGCCTCGATCCCGAAAAGAAGAAGGAATTCCAGTATGCGTACCCGGACCTGTACCGCAACGCCCGGGTCCGCCGCCTGCTTGGCCTGGATCACGCGTAGTCGCGCGGTGCAGCGCGATGCAGACGCCCGGGGCAGATGATGAAACGCATCTGCCCCGTTGTATTGTGAGATCCCGCTTCCCGGCCGTTTTCCTGCGAACCGCATGCCCCCCCTGCTCCGCCACAGCCTCGACTACTTCCTCCGCGGCCTGCTCATGGGCGGCGCCGACATTATTCCTGGCGTGAGCGGGGGCACCATCGCCTTGATCGTGGGCGTGTACGAGCGGCTCATCGCAGCCATCAGCCACCTCGTCTCGTTTGGGCTCGGCGTTGTTCGGTTCGACGGGGAGGCGGCGCTCGATGCTTGGCGCACCGTCGACTGGCGCCTGCTGCTTCCGCTCGGCGGGGGCATCGTGACGGCGCTGCTCGTGGGCGCTCGGTTTATTCCGGGCCTCATGGCGCGGTACCCGATGCACATGCAGGGGCTGTTCCTCGGGCTTGTGGCCGCCTCGCTCTTCATCCCCTGGCAGCGCATGGCCCGCGTGACGCTTCCCTTCGTGGGGATCGCCGTGGGCGCCGCGGTGGCTGCCTTCTTCCTCACGGGCCTTCCCCAACTGCAGGTGAGCCAGCCTGGACTCCTCCGCGTGTTCGGCTCGGCGGCAGTGGCCATCTGCGCGATGATCCTCCCCGGCGTGAGCGGGGCGTTCCTGCTCGAAGTGCTCGGCATCTATACGCCCACGCTGGAGGCGGTAAACACGCAGCAATGGACGTACATCGCGGTGTTCATCGCCGGTGCCGGAGCGGGACTGGGCCTCTTCTCGAAAATACTGGACGCCCTCCTCCGCCACTACCACGACGCCACGATGGCCGCGTTGATCGGGCTCATCGCGGGCGCCCTCCGCGCGCTCTGGCCCTACACGACGACCGACGGCACGCTGCAGTGGCCGGCGTCCGGCGACCCCATCGGCTCCGTGCTAGCGCTCGGCCTGCTTGGCTTCGCAGCGGTCGCCGCGCTGGTGTGGTGGGGCACGCGGCGGCAGCGCCAAGTCCCCTCCTCGATTACGTAACCCCGTCCGTCTCCCCTCCTTCCGGATGCTTCGCTCGGCCGCCGCCCTCCCTGTGCTCGTCGTCCTGCTGGCCCCGCTGCTCGTGGGATGCACCGCCCAGCGCGCGCTCCTCGACCAACAGACGCGCACCATCGACTCGCTCCGCACCGAAAATGCCATCCTCCAAGAGCAGGTGGCGATCCTGGAGGATTCGCTGCAGTTCTACGACGACATCGACTCGGGCGCGTACTACCGCGAGCTGCGCACGCTGCGCGATCAGATCACGCGGCTCACGTACGAGGCCAGCCTCCTGCGCGACCGTGGCATCACGGTCGCCACGCTGCAGGCCGATGCGCTGTTCGAGCCCGCGAGCGCCACGCTGCGCGCCCACGGCGTGGACCGCCTCACCGAGGTGGCCCAGCACCTGGCCGAGACGTACCCCGACCGGCAAATTCGCGTTGAGGGGCACGCCGACAACGTGCCGCTGGGCCCCTCCCTGCAGGAAACGTACCCGAGCAACTGGGAACTCTCGGCAGCCCGCGCGGCTGCGGTGACGCGGCACCTGATCGACGCGCACAGCGCAGACCCGGACCGGTTCGCCGTGATGGGCTTCGGCTCCACCCACCCGGTGGCTGACAATGACACGGCCGCCGGCCGCTGGCTCAACCGCCGCGTCCGCATCGCCGTGCTGCCCGAACCCTCCCGGGCCGGTCGGCCGCTCGACCTGTCTTGGTGAACACCGGTCTGGCCCCCCATCCATGCTCTTCCCGTTCCCGACACAGCAATCGGGTAGGGGTCAGCCGTCATACCCTGCGTAGAAACGCAGTGCCCTCACTTCACGGGAAACGGGTTCTACTACACCCTCGTGGCAGTCGCTACATGCAGCCCACGGCAGGAATGCACATCGGCTACATAGAGACGTAGATCATCTGCGTCTACTGGGCGCTCCGTAGAGCGCGAGTGCGAGGTAGCGGCAGATGCCCGGCATTCCTCCCGACCCGTGCACCCGTAGCCATGATCTTTCCACCGCCTCTCTCCTGGCATGCCCTGCTGTACGCAGCTCTTCTCTCGGTTTTCTGCGTAGCCTCCGCGATCCCTGCCCTCGGCCAGACGACGCTCATCGGTCGCATCCACGACGAACACGAGTCGCCGGTCCCGGGCGCGAACGTTCTGCTGCTGCGGGCAGCCGACTCATCGCTGGTGCAAGGCGCCGTCACGACCGGGGACGGCCGGTTCGCCATCGAGGCCGTCGCGGCGGGCACGTACCGGCTCCGGGTTTCCTTCGTCGGCTTCACCGAGCATCTCTCGGCTCCGTTCGTCCTCAACGGCGCGGCGCGGCGCGATGTGGGCACGATCTCCCTTCGTCCCGGCGATATCCTCCTCGACGGCGTCCTCGTGGAAGCGCGCCGGTCCTTGTTCGAGCAGCGAAGCGACCGGCTCATCGTGAACGTCGGCAGCAGCGTCACGCTCGCCGGGACGGACGCCCTGACCGTTCTCAAACGCTCCCCGGGCGTGGTGGTGAGTGAGCAGTCCGGCACCATCTCGCTGATCGGGAAGCGCGGCGTACAGGTCATGGTGAACGACCGGCTCACGAACGTCCCTCCCGATGCCCTCATGCAGTACCTGGCCGGGCTCAGCGCGGACGCGATTGAACGCATCGAACTGATCACCGCACCGCCCGCGAGCATGGACGCGGAGGGCGATGCGGGATTTATCAACATCGTGCTCAAGCGAAGCCCGGAGGACGGCCTTCGCGGCACGGCCAGCCTTTCGGGCGGCTACGGCGAGGGCGAAGTCGGCAGTGCAAGCACCAACCTGAGTGTTCGCCGCGGGGCCCTTCGCGCCGTCGGCAATTACTCCTTCTCGTGGAACGACCGAAATACCACGATGACCAATGCCCGACGTGTCGACGACGGAGGAGGCATCCTCACAACGCGATCCTTTAGCAACCGCGATCCGCTGCAGCGCAACCACAACGCCCGCCTCGGCCTGGACGTGGACCTGTCGGATCGGACCGCCGTGGGCGCCGTGGTTGCCGGGTACGACCACCGATGGACCATGGACGCGTCCACCACGCAGCGCATTCTACGCGATGGCGCACAGGCACGCCGCACGACCATCGAAAATGGCGAGGTCAACCACTGGCAACACCTGATGGGGAATGTGCACATTGAACACCACCTCGCCGCCGGCGGCACCCTCCGCGCCGACGCGGATTATTTGTACTACCGCAACGACAACCCGAACGACTTCACGATCCGATTGAGGGACGGCGGCGGCGACCCCGGTGCACCGGAGGACGCTGCCACCCGAAAGACCACGCCGTTTCGCATTGGTGTGGTGAAGGCCGACTACAACCGGTCACTCCGCTCGACCTGGACCCTCGGCACCGGCGTCAAGGCATCGTTCGCGCGCTTCACGAACGACGTTCAACTCGAGCGCCTGCTGCCCGACGTGCCGTTAGGGGACGCCAGCCCGGCGGAAGATAGCCGGCTCACCGAAGACGTCTTCGCGGCATACCTTGAATCCGACGTCCAGGTC
>JAAAPH010000413.1 GCA_009908415.1 Bacteroidota bacterium | reverse complement strand
GTATTCATTCATCTTGTGCTGTATCGATTGCCCTGTAGCTCAATCGGCAGAGCGCTGCGCTCTGGACGCAGAGGTTCCAGGTTCGAATCCTGGCAGGGCAGCCCCCATAATCCCATCCGACGCCCCGATCGTCCGCCGACGGTCGGGGCGTTGTGCGTTCGGGACGCGGGTTGTCGCGGGTTGTGCATCCGCCGAGGCCCGAGAGCCGGCGGCACAAAGGCGTCATTAGGAATGCGTTAGAATGGCTCCGCCCGCAAACCTGGCGGCGGCCTGGCGCGTTCGACATGGGCTCTTCATCACGCTGCCCGGTTTGCCATGGATGCCCCTCACGACGCTACCGACGCCTCATCCCGCTCCACGCCGCCCGCTCCCAACTGCGCCGATGCGGTGCACGAGGCCGCCGACGCGGCCGAGGGCGTCGTCCGCGTGGCGGTCGATACGGAGCAGGGCCGGCTCGCGCTCGATTACGATGCGCGCCGCCTGTCGGCGCGGGAAGCGGAGCAGCTTGCGCGGCAGATGGCGGCCGCCGTGGCGAAGCCGATGGCCCGGTGCACGCTGCGCATCGGCCGGCAGGGCGGACGCAGCTGCGAGTCGTGCGCGCTCTCGCTGGAGCAGCGTCTGCGCCGCCTGCCTGGCATCCGCGGCGCCGACGCGTCGTTTCGGAGCGGCGTCCTGCGCGTCACGTACGACGATGCGGTCACCTCGCCCGATGACGTCGAGCACGTCGTGCGCGAGTTCGGCATCCCTGCAGAGCGCGATGGGGGCGACGATGCCACCGCCGAAGCGGCCGATGACGGCGGCTCGTTGTGGCTGGAGGCGGCGTTCGTCGTCATCACGCTCGTCAGCATGCTCACGGGGCTCGTCGCGGGCTGGCTGGAGGCGCCGCCGCTCGTGGCCTGGATCAGCTACGGCGTGGCGTATGCGTTTGGCGGCTGGTACGGCCTCCGGAACGGGATCGATACGCTCCGCCACGGCGCCATCGACATCGACCTGCTGATGATTCTGGCGGCGCTCGGCGCGCTCTCCATCGGGGCGCCGTTCGAGGGGGCCATGCTGCTCTTCCTCTTTTCGCTGTCGAACGTGCTCCAGCACTACGCCATCGGCCGGTCGCGCCGCGCCATCCGGGGGCTCATGAAGATGCGCCCCGAGTCGGCGCAGGTGCTGCGCGACGGCGAGGAGGTTACCGTGCCCATCGACGACGTGGCGGTGGGCGATGTGTTCGTCGTGCGGCCCGGCGACCGCATCCCGCTCGACGGCGTGGTAGCCTCGGGCGAGAGCGCGGTGGATGAGGCGTCGCTCACCGGCGAGTCGGTGCCCGTCGACAAGGCGCCGGGCGATGCGGTGTACGGCGGCACGATCAACGAGAACGGCAGCCTCGAAGTGGAGGTGACGCGCGCCGCGCAGGAGTCGGCCATCGCGCGGCTGATCCGCATGGTGGAGGAGGCGCAGAGCGAAAAGGCCCAGACGCAGCGCCTCATCGACCGGCTGGAGCAGCCGTACGTGCTCGGCGTGCTCGGGCTCACCGCCCTCGCCATCGTCATCCCGCTGGTCCTCGGATACGACTTCGGCAGCACGTTCTACCGCGCCATGACGCTGATGGTGGCCGCCTCGCCGTGCGCCGTGGTCATCTCCACGCCGGCGGCGGTGCTCTCGGCCATCGCGGCGGGCGCGCGGCGCGGCGTGCTGTTCAAGGGCGGCGTGCACGTGGAGATGGCCGCCACGACCCGCGCGGTCGCGTTCGACAAGACGGGCACGCTCACCGAGGGCAACACGCAGCTCACCGACGTTGTCGTGCGGGAAGACGCTACGCTGAATGGGGAAGCCATTGCGGAGGACGCGCTGTTGGCGTGGGCCGCGGCCGTGCAGGCGCGGTCGGAGCATCACCTGGCGCAGGCCACCGTGGACGCGGCCGAGGCGCGCGGGCTCGACGTGCCGCCGGCGCGTGGCTTCCAGGCGACCGTCGGCAAGGGCGTGCGCGCCGTCGTGCAGGGGCGAACGATCCACATCGGCAACGCGCGCTACTTCGAGGCGCTGGCCGAGGATGCGCCCCTCCACGGCGCCGAGGCCGGGCGCGACGCGCTGGACGCCTTGCAGGCCGAGGGCAAGACGAGCGTGCTCATCGCCCGCGAAGCCGACGATGGCGTGCACGTTCTCGGATGGCTGGCGTACAGCGACACGGTGCGCTCCGGCGCGGCCGAAATGATCGCCGAGCTGCGCGCGCTGGGCATCGAGCACATCGTGATGCTGACGGGCGACAACGAGCAGGTCGCACAGCGCATCGCGGACGAGGTGGGCGTCGACGAGGTGCGCGCCGAGCTGCTGCCCGAGCAGAAGGTCGACATCGTGAAAGAGCTCGTCGCGCGCTACGAGCACGTGGCCATGGTGGGCGATGGCGTGAACGACGCGCCCGCGCTGGCCACAGCCACCATCGGCGTGGCGATGGGCGGGGCCGGCACCGACGTCGCCCTCGAAACGGCCGACCTCGTGCTCATGTCCGACGACCTCAGCAAGATCCCGTACGCGCTCGGCCTGAGCCGCGCCACGCGGCGGACGCTCATCGCGAACCTCGTCATCGCGTTCGGCGCCATCGCCGTGATGGTCGGTGCCATCCTGACGACCGGTATCCCGCTGCCGCTGGCCGTCGTGGGCCACGAGGGCTCCACGGTCGTCGTCTCGCTCAACGGGCTGCGCCTGCTCGCCGTCCGCGACTGAGCCGCAGCTACCGCACGTCGGACAAATCCGGCGCGGCCTCGTAGACGCCGAGGAAGCCCTGCTGCCAGGTTGTGCCGCCGTCGGTGGAAGCCGTTCATTCCGGGCGCACGCGGCCGTCCTAGAGTGTACGCCAGCGGATACGGTCGCGCAGGGGCCGTGCTCGCTCGTGCGCTGTTCTGCCTGACAGGAGTAAAGGATACAACCTGGATTAAATTGCATAAGCAGCGGGTTGCGGTTGGGAGTCAGGAGCGAAAGGCGAGGACGGATGGCCGCAGCACAATGAAACCATTGCGGGGTCGCACGGAGGATGGACAAGCGCGCCGATGGTAGAGCGCCCTGATGGGAGTGCTTTGGCGGGCCATGCCGTGGAGAATCCGGCCCGGAGCGCCGTGGGGCCCAACGCGGGACGTCCGGCGGCAGCGCGGCTTCATCGTTTATTCGCTCCGGGGAGCGCGTGGGGCTCGAAACGTGGGTCTGGGCGGCCTAGAGGCGGCTCGGTGGCCCACTGCTGAAAAAGGCGGGGGCTTCGCAAAGCCAATATCTTCAGCGTAGAAGCGCTTTCACAAAAGAAATTGGTCCGCAAAGTGCAGGATGACTTGAGTATATTTGGGGAAATAAGTATCGTGGTCAAGCATTCTGGTTAAACCAGGATGGTCCCACCATCAGAAATACATTCGAGGATGCCATGACGATCGCTACAGCGACACGGTACATCTATGCCTTATCGATTCTCTTGCTGGGCGCCGTTCCCGTTTCGGTCTGGGCCCAAACCGGCGCCATCGAGGGGACGGTCACCGACGCACAGAATGGGGACCCGCTTCCCGGTGTGAACGTGGTCGTTACCGACCTGGCAGCGCAAGGGGTCGGGGCCGCGACAGGGCCCGATGGGCAGTATCGCATCGAGGACGTGCCGACCGGGACGTATACCATTGAGGCACGGTTTGTCGGCTACCGTGCGCAGCAGCAATCGGTGACGGTGGCCGCGAACGATGAAGTAACGATCGACTTTGCGATGCGCGAGAGCAGCATTGAGCTGGATGAGGTCGTCGTGTCGGTGGCGGCCGGCGATACCCGGCGCAAGGAGGTGGGCACCGACATCGCGACGGTGTCGCCCCGGCAGCTCGAAGACGCGGTGGCGTCGAACCTGTCCGAACTCTTGAACGGCCGGGCGGAGAACGTGACCATCACGCAGGCGTCCGGCAACGTCGGCGGCGGGTCGCGCATCCGGGTGCGGGGCATCACGAGCCTCACGCAGGACAACAACCCACTGTTGGTCATCGACGGCGTGCGGGTGAGCAACAGCACCGAGGTGGGCATCAACCGCGGGCAGACGTTCTCGCGCTTCGACGACATCAACCCGGACGACATCCAGAGCATCCAGGTGGTGAAAGGGCCGGCGGCCACGGCGCTCTACGGCAGCGAGGCCGCTCCCGGCGTCATCATCATCGAGACGAAGACCGGACGCGGCACGCCCGGCGGGCTCGGGGTCACCTTCCAGTCCGAGCTCAGCGTCTTCAACGACATCGAAGATTATCCCGACAACCTGGCCAACGTGACGCAGTTCGGCGTCACGGACCCGAGCGACTCCCGGATCAGCGGATGGCGCACGGACCAAAATTCCGTGACCGGCGACGTCTACGTGCGAGACAATCCGTTTGAAGACGCAAGCACGTCGCCCTTCCGGACCGGGTACAACTCGGACAACACCGTGAGCGTCCGGGGGACGGAAGGGACGTTCAACTACTACACGTCGCTGGGCTACCAGACCTCGGAAGGGGTGCTCCCGAGCAACGATCAGGAGAAGTGGAACTTCCGCGCCAACTTCCAGGGGAATCCGAGCGAGTACATCAACGTGAGTGCCAATGCGGCGTACGTCAGCGGCAAGACCAACCTGCCCAAAAGTGGCGGGAATACGAGCGGCTTCTTCGTGAACGCCCAGGATGGTCAGCCGCTGTCATCGATCGGCACCAACGGGGAATGTCTTGCGACCGTGCTGGACGGGGCCGACCCCAGCTTCTGCGACAAGAATGGCAACGTGCGGGCCGGCTTCGACAAGATCGAGCCCGTCACCAGCAGGGAAGATCTGGAGCGGTTTAATACCTCACTGCGCGTCAACGTCACGCCCTTTTCGTGGATGATCAACACGGTGAAGCTGGGGGCCGACGTGATCAACCAGACGTTCCAGGATGCGATTCCGTTCGATCCGGACATTCCGTTTAGCTTTGCGGCTGGCGGCGAGAACTTCATCACCCGGAACCAGACGCGCAACTTCACGGCGGACCTGTCCTCGCAAGTGTCGTACGGGTTGACCGACGACCTGAGCGCCCAGACCTCGGTCGGCGTCCAGTACTTCCAGGACCGAGTAGAGTCGGTCGCCTGCGAGGGCCGCGTCTTCCCGAACGATCAGGCGACGGCGTGTGACGCCGCGGTGAACCTGCGCGGCTTCTCCGACCTGCTGGAAAAGGTCGAGATTGGCGCGTACCTGCAGCACCGCTTCAACTTCCGCGACTACTTCTTCGCGACGGGCGCGCTACGCGTGGACGACAACAGCGCGCTCGGGGCCAACGAGAACGCGATCTGGTCGCCGAGCGTCAACACCTCGGCCGTACTGAGCGATATGCCGTTCTGGAACGTGGATGAGGTCAGCAACTTGCGGCTTCGGTTTGCCTGGGGCCGCGCCAGCCAGGCGCCGCGCCAGTTCTCGGCCGATCGCACGTTCGTCATCACCCGGCTCGGCCAGGGCGGGCGGATCGTGCCCGGCTTGAGCCCGCAGGATCCCGGCAACCCGGACCTCGGGCCCGAGCGGAGCGAAGAGTTCGAGTTTGGTCTCAACGCAGGATTCCTCGACGACCGCATCGGGCTGAGCGCGACGTACTTCACGCAGAGCGTCACGGATGCCATCATTTCGCGGTCCGTCGCGCCCTCGACGGGCTTCCCGAACGACCAGTTCGTCAATATCGGTGAGCTCAAAAACCAAGGGGTTGAGCTTAGCCTGGACGCCTCCATCGTCGACCGCGAAAACTTCGCATGGGATGCCCGCTTCGGGTTCTCGACGAACGACTCGGAGATTACGAATCTGGGGCTTGATAACCCGGTCTTCTTCGGGTTCTCGCAAATCCTCGACGAGGGCGTTTCGCCGGGGGCGTATGTGAGCCGCGTCATTACGAGCGCCGAGCGGGATGCCAACGGCGAAATCATCCCCGAAAGCATCGAGTACGCGCCCGGTACGCTGGGTGACGGCAGCGGCCGCCGCGTGGTGGGGCAACCCTTCCCGAAGAACTCGCAGAGCCTCTGGACGTCGCTCACGCTGTTCCAGTCGCTGCGCGTTACCACGCTTTTCGAACGGAAGGGCGGCTTCGAGCTCTACAGCGACGCCCAGGAGGATCGCAACCCCGGGGCGCTTACGGGGCTCACGTCCAACTTCGGCGAGAAGTGGGCCTTCCGGCAGACGCGGTCGACCCCGGTAGAGCAAGCGATGATGGAGCAAAATCGGCTAATCGGCAACCACGCCGGTGTGTTCATGCACGAGGGCGATTTCGTCAAGTGGCGTGAGCTGCGCGTCACCTACACCGTGCCGCGGGACTTTGCGTCGCGTTACCTCCGCACCAATCGGGCCCAGATCTACATCGGGGGCCGCAACCTGGCCACGTGGACCGACTACCCGGGGCTCGACCCCGAGCTGAACGAGCGAGGAGCACGGGATAACCTCGTGGTGGTCGAAGACAACGTCCTTCCACCGCCTCGCACCTTCTTCGGAGGCGTCTCGCTCAGCTTCTGAGCCGACGCCCCTGCGAAGCGATCTGAACAGCTTATTTCCACCTTTTCGACTGCGAGGCCTTACCGACTATGATTTACCGTTCCTCTGTGCATTCCCCGACCGCATTCCCTCAATGGCTGCTGCCGATCCTCGTGCTCGGCGTTAGCCTCACGCTCGCCGGCTGCGATCAGCTCCTCGAGGTGGAGCCGAACCCCGATACGGTCCCGGGCGAGCAAATCAACAATCCGACCTCCTTGGAAGCGCGCCTCGTGGGCGCTGAGGCCGATTTCTTCTTCTCCTACGACATGGCCATCGTGTGGGGCGGGCTCCTCACCGACGAACTCACCAATGCCAGTAACTTCATCGCCATCGAGGAGCGCCGGCCCCAGGCCGACAACGGCACCATCGGCGCCACCGACGAAGCGCCCGAAGGCTTCGACGGGCTCTGGACGCCCGTGCAGCGCGCTGTCGCTATGACCGACCTGCTGCAGGACGACATCCAGGCGGACAACTTCCCGGACCAGGTCCCGAATGCCTCGAACTCCCCCGAGCTCGCGCGGATGTCCCTCTTTGCCGGCTACTCGAAGCTCATCCTGGCCGATCTGTTCTGCTCGCTCGCCTTTGGCGGCACCGGGCCCGAGCTGACTCCCGCACAAACATACCAACAGGTCATCGACGAATTCACGCTCGCCATCAATGCCGGGGATGCAGCCCCGGAGGTGCTCAACGCGGCCTACGTTGGCCGGGCGCGGGCGCATCTGATGCTGGGTAACACCAGCGAGGCGCTCAGCGACGCGCAGCAGGTGGATCCCGACTTCGAGTTCATCGGCAACGCCTATTCGACGAACAGCTCGCGCGAGGAAAATGACATCTGGAACATGATCACGGACTCGCAGCGGTTTTCCGTCGACCCCCGCTACCGCAGCATGACGATCGACGGCACCAGCACGCCGGACCCGCGCGTCGAGGTCTTCCAGGATCCGGACGATCAGTTCGCGGTCGACGGCTCGACGCCGCTGTTCCAGGCGCAGAAGTACATCGCGCCGACGGCGCCCATCCGGCTCGCGAGCGGCTTCGAGGCCCGCTACATCATTGCCGAGATCGAAGGCGGACAGACGGCCGTCGGCATCATCAATGACATCCGGAGCGAACTCGGGATCGCGGAGACGTTCGCCAGCACCGACGAGACCGAGATCCTGAATAAGGTGCTCGACGAGCGCAGCCGGACGCTCTTCCTCGAAGGGCAGCGCATGAGCGACCTGCGCCGGTACCTGGATCAGTACGGGATCGACCGCTTCCCGACCGGCCCCAACATCGAGGACGGGACGTGCTTCCCGCTGCCCAATGCCGAGCGGGACAACAACCCCGACATCTAAGCAGTCCCCGTCCCGTATCGCCACGGACCCTGAGGATGGTGTGCCACGGTTGGTGCGCACAGCCATCCTCAGGGTCTGTCTGCATGCCTCGCAGCACCCTGTACCCATCCGCGTTCAAGATGACTATGCGCCACTGCATCGCGTACCTCGTTCTCGCCCTCGTCGTATTTATCGCTGGCTCCCCTGCGGCATGGGCACAGTCCGACACCGCGCCCCCGCCTCCGGAGGACCCGCGCATCCATGACATCGTCGAGGCGGTGTCGGCGGAGCGGCTGGAGGCCGACATCCGCGCGCTAGCCGGCTTTGGCACGCGCCACACGCGCTCGGACACGACGTCGGACACGCGCGGCATCGGCGCGGCGCGGCGCTGGCTGAAGGAGCAGTACGAGCAGATCGCGGCCGACTGCGGCGGCTGCCTGGAGGTCGTCGAGCAGCGGTTCGTCGTCTCCGGCGAGCGCCGCATCCCCGACGCGACGACCGTCGTCAACGTGCTCGCCATCCAGCGCGGCACCACGCACCCGAACCGCTACGTCATCATGTCGGGCGACATCGACTCGCGCGCCTCCGACGTGATGGACTTTGAGAGCGATGCGCCGGGGGCCAACGACAACGCCTCCGGCCTCGCCGGCACCATCGAGGCCGCTCGCGTGCTCTCGCAGTACACGTTCGGCAGCACGATCATCTACGCCGGCCTCTCGGGCGAGGAGCAGGGCCTCTTCGGCGGCGAGCACATGGCCGCCGTGGCCCAGGAGGAAGGATGGGACATTGCCGCCGTCCTCAACAACGACATGATCGGCAACATCGAGGGGCAGGATGGCGTGGTGGATAACAGCGTCTTCCGCGTCTTCTCGCAGCCCTTTCCCGTGACGGCCACCGAGGAGGAGATCCGCCGCATGCGCTTCTTTGGCGGCGAGGTGGACGGGCCCTCACGCCAGATCGCCCGCTACGTCGACCGCATCACGGACCTGTACCTGCGCAACCTCGATGCGATGATGATCTACCGGCTCGACCGCTTCGGGCGCGGCGGCCACCACCGGCCCTTCAACGACGAGGGCTTCGCGGCCGTCCGCATCATGGAGGCGCACGAGGATTACACCGAGCAGCACCAGAACATCCGCGTCGAGGACGGGATCGACTACGGCGACGTCATCGAGGAAGTCAACTTCGACTTTGCGCGCAAGATGACGGGCGTCAACGCCGCGACGATGGCGGCCATGGCCTGGGCGCCGCCCGCCCCGCAGAACGTGCAGATCGGCGGGGCCGTGCGGCCGTCGACGACGCTCGCCTGGGACCCCGTCGACGACCCGAACCTGGCCGGCTATAAGCTCTACTGGCGCAAGACGGACGCGTCCCAGTGGCAGGAGAGCGCGTTCGTGGGGCCGGACGTGACGCAGCACACGCTGGAGAACATCATCATCGACAACTACCTCTTCGGCGTGGCGGCCGTCGCGGAGAACGGCAACGAGAGCCCCGTCGTTTTCCCCGGCGACCTGTTGCCGCGGTAATCGGCTGACGGAGCGCGGGAGGCTACTCCGCATCGGCCGCGGCGGCACGGCGGATGTGTGCCGTCACGCCGGGGTAGTGCGTCGCCAGAAACGCGCGCCCGGCCTCGGCGCCCAGGATGCCGACCGTTGTGGCGAGCCCGTCGGCCGTCATGCCGTCGTTGGCGATGATCGTTACCAGCAGGCGGTGGGTGAGCCCGAGGCCCGTCCGCGGGTCGATAACGTGCGAGTAGCGCGTGCCACCGATCTCGACGAACTGCTCGGTGTCGCCCGAGGTGGAGACGGCCGCGTGCGTGAGCCGCACCGTACGCGCGGTGCCATCGGGATTCGCGCCCGGTATCTGGATGCGCCATCCGTCGGTGTCGGGCGGCGGGCCGCTCATCACCACGTCGCCACCGGCCTCGACCAGCGCCCGCGTGATGCCTTCGTCGGTCAGCGTAGCCAGC
>JAAAPH010000033.1 GCA_009908415.1 Bacteroidota bacterium | reverse complement strand
CTGCGAGACATACGTGCGCGCGCCTTCGAGCTGCGACACGGCCTGGGTTAATTGATCGGCCACGTCCATCTGCGTACGATCGCGCTGGGCCGGCTCTACGAGCTGCAGGCGCATGAACGCCGAGTTGACCGAGGTCGACGCCCCAAAGCCCGGTGACGTCACCGAGATCACGGCGCGCAGGTCCTCGCCCGCTACGTCTTGTACGGTGTTGTACAAGCGGTTGACATAGTTGTCCATGTACTGGAAGGTGGCGCCCTCGCGCGCGGTGGCAAACATGCGCACGCTGCTCCGGTCCTCCAGCGGGGCCAGCTCTTCGGGCAGCGTCGTGTAGAAGAGCGCGATCAGCCCGACGCACGCCGCCATGATGCCGAGCGACAGCCAGCGCCGCTCCATGAACGTGTGGAGCGTCCGCCGATAGGCCGCCGTCAGGCGCTGAAAGAACGGCTCCGTCTTCCGATAGAACCACGAGTGTTTGGCGTCCGACTTCAGCAGGCGCGTCGACAGCATGGGCGTGAGCGTGAGCGCCACAAACGACGAGATGGCGACTGCGCCCGCGATCACGAGCCCAAACTCTTTGAAGAGCTGCCCCGTCAGCCCACCGAGGAAAATGATCGGCAGGAAGATGACGACGAGCGAGATGGACGTCGCAATCACGGCAAAAAAGATCTCGCGCGTGCCCTTAACGCCGGCCGTGATGGGGTCGTCGCCCTCCTCGATTTTGGCATAGATATTCTCCAGCACCACGATGGCGTCATCCACCACGAGGCCGATGGCGAGCACGATGGCGAGCAGCGTGAGCACGTTGATGGAGAAGCCCGCCGCGTACATCACGAAGAAGGCCCCGATGAGCGCCACCGGGATGACGACGAGCGGAATGAGCGTCGACCGCCAGTCGCGCAGAAAGAGGAAGATGACCATCACGACGAGGAAGAGCGCGATGAAGATCGTCTGCTGCACCTCGCTGACGCTCTGGCGGATCTGGTCCGTCGTATCGAAGCCGATGCCGAGCTCCAGATCCGCCGGAAGGTCGCTTTTGATGGTCTCCAGGCGGCTGTAGAACTCGTCGGCGATATCGATGTAGTTCGAGCCGGGCAGCGGCCGCAGCACCACACCCACCATGGGCACGCCGTCGCGCTTGAGCACAGTGCGCTCGTTGCGCGGCCCAATCTCGGCGCGGCCTACGTCCTTGAGCCGCACGATGTCGCCGCTCGACGATTGCTTCAAGATCAGGTTATTAAACTCCTCGGCCGTCTCCAGCCGGCTTTGCGTCCGCACGGTGAGTTCGATCGTTTCGCCTTCGATGCTGCCGGACGGCAGCTCCACGTTGGCGCGGCCCAGCGCCTGCCGCACGTCGAGCGGCGTCAGGTTGTAGGCGGCCAGCTGCTGCGGACTCAGCCAGAGCCGCATGGAGAACATCTTCTCGCCCCAGATGTCGACGCGGCTCACCCCGCTGATCGTCTGGAGCCGCTCCTTGAACACGTTGTCCGCGATCTCCGTCAGCTCCATCAGGTTGCGCTGATCGCTGCTGATGTTCAGGAAGACGATCGGCGGCGCATCGGCATCGGACTTGGAGATGGTCGGCGGCTCCACGTCTTGCGGCAACTGCCCGCGGGCGCGGCTCACCCGGTCGCGCACGTCGTTCGCGGCCCGCTCCAGGTCGGCGCCCAGGTCGAACTCCACCGTGATCGTCGACCGCCCCTCGCGGCTCACGGAGGTGATGGTGCGGATGCCGTCGATGCCGTTGATCTGCTCTTCCAGCGGTTCGGTGATCTGCGAGTCGATCACGTCCGCGTTCGCGCCGATGTACGACGTCGACACGCTGATCACGGGCGGGTCCACGGCCGGGTACTCACGCACGCCGAGGAAGTAGAAACCCACCGCCCCAAAGATGATGATCATGAGCGACATCACCGTGGCGAGGACCGGCCGGTCGATGCTGAGGGTGTAGAGCGTCATGTTGATTGTCGATTTTACTTGCGTCAGTCGGCCTGCGGCCTCGTGTCGAATTTCGAATGGCGAGCTTCACTCGACGCTCGTCACTCGACATTCTGAACGCGAATGGGGAGCCCGGGGCGTAGCTGCTGGATGCCGGAGGTGATGACGGTGTCCTGCACGGACAGGCCGCTCGTTACCTGCACGGTGGAGTCGGTACGCACGCCCGTCTCGACCGAGCGCGGCTGGGCCACGCCGCCTTCGACGACGAACACCTGCTGGCCGCCCAACTCGGGCAGCACAGCAAACGCCGGCACGGTCAGGGCATCGTCGATCGTGTCGAATACCACGGTGATGTCGGCGAAGGCGCCAGGGCGCAGCGTGCCGGCGGCATTGTCGGCACGGGCCCGCAATCGAAGCGACCGCGTGTTGGTGTCAATCTGCGGCTCGACGGCGTAGATGCGGCCTTGGTAGCGGGTCTCGGAGCCGCGGACAGAGAACGAGATTGGCGCGCCGGCCTGAATGCGGCCCGAATACTTCTCGGGCACCGACAGGTCAATTTTGATCGGGTTGATGCTCTGCAGCATGGCGATGCGCGTCTGCGGCGAGATGTAGCTGCCTTCGCTCACGGCCCGCAGGCCGATGGTGCCCGCAAACGGCGCGCGTACCTTTGTCTTCTCGATGCGCGCCTCGACCAACTCCAGCTCCGACTCCAGCACGTTGACCTCGTTCACGGTCTGGTCGTAGGTCTCCTGGCTCACGCCGCCCTCCGCCAAGAGGCGCTCCTGGCGTTGCCGCCGGTCCTCGGCGAGTTGCAGGCGGTATTCGAGCCGCTTCCGCTCGGCCTGCAACTCGGCGTCGTTGATCGTAAGCAGCAGCTCGCCCTGCTCGACGCGGCGGCCCTCCTCAAACCGGATGCTGGTCACCTTGCCAGCTGCCTCGCTCGTCAACTCAACGGACTCGTTGGCGCGCAACGTGCCCGTCGTAGACAGCTGATCCTGCACGGTGGTGGGCTGGACGACGTAGGCATCGACCCCAAGGGGCTGCTGCGCGCGCCCGCCGGGGCCCTCACTCTCGTCGGATGCGCTAATCTTGGGAATGGCTAGGGCGACCAGGATGACGGCGGCCAGGCCAAATCCGATCACGCGCTTGAACGTCGACGACCGACCCGATGGCTCTGTGGAGGCGGTCGAGGCTCCAGATGCAGAAGAGGTCATGATGATCACAACGATGGATGAAGCCCGCAAAGCCCCGGGCAGCGAGATTGGGGAGTCAACAACTGGGATGCTATTACATCCGGACCAGCGAACGGTTCATGATTTATCGGTCCGGTGAATCATCGAAGCACATTGTTACGATGCCTCGTCCGAAGCGTGCCCTCGTCGGGGCCGATGCGTATGGGTATGCGCACTGCGACGGCACGGGTTCGCCGAACGCGATGAGATGCACGCCGCTGATGCAGACCGCACCTCGGTGCTACGAACGCTCCATCGAGCGCGGTGCACGGTACCCAACGCGGCCCCATGGTGCACCTCTGGAACGCGCTTCGTACGTTTTGAGGCAGACGCCTCATGCTCACGTTGCTTTCATGCTTGTGGATCGCGTGCCCTCTCCTGGCTGGCGCCGCGTTGGCGCATGGGTTCGGCGCCACCCGATCGGTGCCCTCATCATCAGTCTTTTGGTGATGGCCACGACGCTCGTGTGGCCGCTCCCGGCGTCGGTCGACGCGCCGCCGGCCGTGAGCCTGCAGGTTACCGACCGCACCGGGCAGCCCCTGCGCACCGTGCGCCCGAACGGCCGCGGCCAGCCCGTGGCCCTCGACGCCGTCGCGCCCGCCGCCATCGATGCGCTGCTCGCTACTGAAGACGCGCGCTTCTGGTGGCACCCCGGCATCGACCCGCTGGCCCTCGCCCGCGCGGCATGGACCGACTTGCGCCACGGCGCCATCATCAGCGGCGGCTCGACGCTTACGATGCAGGTCGCCCGTCTTCTCCGTGACCGGCGCCACCGTGGGTGGGTCGACAAACTCCTGGAGATGCATCTCGCCCTCCGGCTGGAGCTGCGCTACTCGAAGGACACCATCCTCGCGCTGTGGCTGAACCGCGTGCCGTTCGGCAACCGCGCTCGCGGCATCGAGGCCGCCGCACAGCTGTACCTCGGCAAGTCGGCGCGCGACCTCACGACGGCCGAGGCCGCCTACCTGATCGGGCTGCCACAGAGCCCGAGCCGCTACAACCCGTTTCGCCATCCCGACCGGGCGAAGGCTCGGCAGCAGCGCGTCCTCCGCGCAATGGAGCGGAACGGGCACATCACGGCCACCGCGCGCCGCCGCCTCGCCGCGCTGCCGCTCGACCTCCAACCGCCCGAGCCCACGTTTCGTGCCCCACACTTCACGCGACGGATTGCGCGTTCGGCGTCCGAACGTTCAACGTTGAACGTTCAACGTGCCAACGTTTCAACGTCCAACGCCATCATGGAGGTGCGCACGACGCTCGATCTCGACCTGCAACGCACCGTCGCGGGGATCGTCCGCGGGCACATCACCCAGCTCGCGGATCGCTCCGTCACGAACGCGGCCGCCGTCGTGCTCGACAACCGGACGGGCGATGTCCTCGCCTATGTGGGCAGTGCCGATTTCTGGGACGACCGCGCCGGTGGCCAAAACGACGGCGTGCGGATGCTGCGCCAGCCCGGCAGCGCGCTGAAGCCGTTCACCTACGCCGCCGCCCTGGCGACGCGCCGCACCACGCCCGCCTCCATCCTGGCCGACATCCCGCTGCAGGTGCTGGAGGCCGGCGGCGCCTTTTCGCCGGAGAACTACGACCGCCGCCACCACGGCCCCGTCCCGCTGCGCGAGGCGTTGGCGTCGAGCTATAACGTGCCCGCCGTGCGGATGGCGCGCGCCCTCGGCCCGGAGACGCTGCTCCGGACGCTCCGCGACGCGGGCTTCGCCTCGCTCGACCAGCCCGCTGCGCACTACGGCGTCGGCCTCACGCTGGGCAACGGTGAGGTGCGGCTCATCGAGCTGGCACGCGCCTACGCCGGCCTCGCCCGCGGCGGGTCGCTGCCGCCCCTGCACACCGAACGCTGGCGCGTCACTGCCGATGGCGACACGCTCCGCGCGCCGCCCGACAAGCCCGCGCGCCCCAACGGCCTCGCGCCCCCCGTCGCGTACCTGATCACGGACATCCTGAAAGACCCGGAGGCGCGTGCGCCGGCCTTCGGGCGCGGGAGCCCGCTGGAGCTGCCGTTCCTAGCGGCCGTGAAGACGGGCACGTCGAAAGACTACCGCGACAACTGGACGGTCGGCTACACGCCGCGGCACACGGTGGCCGTGTGGGCGGGCAACTTCGACGGTTCGCCCATGCGATGGGTGAGCGGCGTGTCGGGGGCCGGTCCCATCTTCCAGTCGATCATGCAGGAACTGGGGCCGGGCGGCGATTTCGAGCGGCCCGATGGCATCAAAACAGCGACGATCTGCCCGGCGAGCGGACAACGCCCCGGCGCCCACTGCCCGGCGCCGCGGCGCGAGGTCTTCCTCGCCGGCACCGTGCCGGCAGACACGTGCACCGTCCACCGCCGCGTGCGGATCGACACGCGCTCTGGGTTATTGGCATCGGCCGAGACGCCCGAGCGGTTCATTCAGGAGAAGCTGTTCACCGTCCACCCCGAGCGCTTCCACCCGTGGATGCGCGAGCACAACATCCCGCTGCCGCCGGAGGCCTCGCATCCCGCCGTCACACGCCCCACGAGCAACACCGCGGCCGCGATCACCGATCGTCTGCAGGTCCAGTACCCCGACGATGGCACGACGTACCGCCTCGATCCCGTGCTGCGCGCCACCCACCAACAGATCCACCTGCGCGGCACGGCGGCCTCAGAGCTCCGCGACGTGCACTGGACCGTCGACGGCACCCGCCTCGACGCCGACTACCGCGACGCGGCGTGGCGCCTCCGGCCCGGCCCGCACACGCTCACCCTCCACGCCCTCCGCCCGGACGGGCAGCCTGTCCAGAGCCGCCCGGTGCGGATTCGGGTGGTTGGGTATCATTAGATGCACCAGTAAACTTCTTTCACTTAGCAGGCAGAGACTCTTAGAGTACCAAGGAATGTTCGACCGTCTCAATTGGTTTTACTTTCGTTTGCTGCTTCTCCCGCTTCTCGACTCCATACTTCATTACTCCTGCAATATTGCGATCATGAAACATGTAGAACCCCGACATTCTCATCCTGCGAGCTAGGGCGCGGTCAGAAGGCGGGGGTAGCACCTGCTTCTCCCCCACAACTGTCCAGAAGACCGCTGCATCCTCCCGATCCAACATTTTCAAAAGCGCGTCCATTTCCACCAAGCACGCACTGGGACCGCTCCCCTCTGAAACGGACGGGTCAAGCGCACGCACTAGTCCGTCATCATCCACATACTCGCCTCCTGATCCACTCCAATTCAAATTTAACTTCTTTCGAAGCAAACAAGACGGTAACCGAATGGAGCCACCTTCCTCAAAGGAGCAATCGTGCGTGCCAACACCTCGCATGTGGTTGACTACAGCGACGTGAACGGGGACTGGAGTCGTCCGCTGTCTCCACTGCTTTCCTCCAAAGTATGCACGCTGAAAGTATTCGGCAGCAGGTGACCAACAATGTTCACCGAGGAAGACGTCGTGCATATCTGCCGGTTCGGGCATCCAGCGACCGTAGAAGTCCTGATCTTCTGCCCATGTCATAAGCTCATCCGCGTCTGTCGACTTAATCAGATACCCAAAGGGCATATACCATATCTCGCGTCGAAGAGTGTCGAAGCGATCATGCTCTGGTGGCACGGGTTCAGACCAATCCACGAACCCGCTGAGCCTAGCGTAACGCGCATTCGCGTTTTGATTCTCTGGTGCAAGTAAGTCAAGCACCGGGGGCAAATCCCCTGTCTCTCGCACCCAATCTTCCTGATCCTCCCCCCAACTTCGGTAGTCTCCTGGAATCCACCACACAGACTCATCTTCATTAGTTTTCTTGGTGGACCGAATCAGGCAAGATGGATCGATGTCGCGGATGTAATTCTGCCAAGGTCCTTCATACCGATGAACTGGTTCTTCGCTTCCCATACCCTCGCGATACTGGTAGTTATCCGCGAGCATAGCCATGATCTGATGGTACGCAATCCACTGATACTTTTTGCCGATACGTTCAGGCTTCTGGGCGGCACGGCCGCGATCTAATCGCCTGACCATTGCATCGAAGTGACCGAATCGATCCTCTGTCCATCCGAGCTCAAAGACGCGCTTGAGGATCCAGCGCTGTAGCTTGCTGAGATCGAAATGAGGAGTGTCATTTATACCTCTGAATTCGGTGACTTCCCGCCGCAGTTCATCTACTTTCTTTTTTTGATGGTCTGTTAGGGTATCGATGAAGCGCCCCCAGGCTTCCCACTGCAGGCTATCTGCAAGCTCTGCTTGAAGACTGAAATTCTCGAGGACATCCGGAAGCTGCTGTTCACTGTCCTCATTGCCGTCTTCGTTCTGTCGGTCTGTACCATCCTCTTCTGTTCCAACAAACTTGAACTTAGGAGGACGCCACGTCACCTGATTATACGCTTTCTCCGCTCTTTGGAAGTCGGCCCACTGACGACGACTTTCCTCCGGCAGCGACTCAATGAAAGTTGAAAGCTTTTCCTCCGGCGACTGCCACGTTGGCTCTGTTATCGGAATATCGAGCCAATTGCTGCTTTGTGTATTCGTGCCGATGACATACCGCGCAAAGTCCCATCCCATGACGGAGGATACGATCCAGCGCTGCATGCGGCTCGGCTCGTTGCCCTGCTTCTTCTTCGCATTAGTAGAATAGATCGGCTTTTCTTCATACATGGCAACGTCTTCCGCCGACGGTATTTCCGGCCACGAACTGCCATACGGTGGCCGGATCCGCGCCTCATCCACCTCAACCTCACAGCCTAGGTGGAGAGCACGCTCGACAACGCTTCGTGCATAATCTCGGAGTAGAATATGTGCCTCCGGCACTCCGCCCTGAAATACAGTTTCATAGACGGTCTCGGCCACCGCTCCTATTCCTTCGCAATCTTGGCTTCTCACCACGCATCCATATGCCACCGCGTACAGCCGCTCTCGAACGTAGAAATCATCGACATCTTTAAAGTGGTCGATGAGCTTTTCCAACACATCGAGTCGCTGGTCCAGCAGATTAACAAGTGCCTTCGTTGCACGATCACGCAGGAATCTGTTTGAACCCGTCAAGAACCACGTGAGTGTGGTACCGCACAGCCTCGCAGTCTCTTCGTCTACATGATCCACTACGTCCGACTCCCAAGCCCACTCGACCAAGCGGTGGACCTCACCCTCTGAAAGATACGCATGATGAAGATAGGTGGACCACCATGCGTCGCGAACTGGCATTTCATCCTTGATGAGCCGCCTATGCAAGAATTCCGAATTGAATGGATGGTTAGGAACTGTTGCGACCTGGATTAGCGTGTCCAGAGAGCGTCTGAAATAGTGCTCATTCCAGATAGCCTGATTGAGCGCATCCAACGAACTGTCAGAAAAAGCATTATGGTCGCGCCATATGACGCTTTGGAGCAAAGAATCCGGATAACCTGACTTTTGCGCGATCTCAGGAGCCACCTCGAATAGCTCTACTCCAAACCGCTCTGGAATCTGTATGCACAATGCTGAAACCAGCCCACTGCTAATCCAGGAATTTTCGTCTACCACGAAGTGTAACGCACCATCAGGTTGAAAAAGTGTTTGCACGCTGTGCCCATCCTCTCGACCAGCAGATATGTCTTTTTCGTGCTTCCTAAGCAAACCATTAATGATCGCGTGATCCGCGAACCGCTCATACGCGAATCGTGTTACCTCGACGTGCTTTTCATCTGCTGAGAAATACTGGGCCTCTTCAGCGAGAACCCCCTCCGCCACCAAGCGCAGATAGAGCGAGGTATCAAATGATCGTACGGGCATGACCTCTCCCACGATTTGCTCTGCCTCTTCACGGGGAAGCCACTGTTGGCGACGCTCCGTCATCTCCTCGGCAATGAGACATACGCTCTTGTGCACATAATTCCTCTGCTCAGGGTATCCGAGATCTACTGACAAGCGCTTGTTAACAGCATCGAGAAAAAGGTCAAAAACTGCCGTTATTCCTCTCAGACCTCTTGGCAAGCGGGAAATTGCTTCTTCAGATCCCGAAAGGCCTTCACACAGGATCTTCAGGAATAGTGGATTTTGAAATTCAGGGGCGAGAAGCGGTGCAGAAGGCTGCTCGATTTTGTAGTGGTCGAAGAACGTGCGCATAGCTTTGTGTTCGTTTCCATCAAATCCATAATGCTCGACTCGCACTGCCTGCTCGTCAACTACATCCGGAATGATGAAGGATTCGTATGATGAACGAACGCTCAGCGCAACAGCTATCCAATCGGACGCGAGCAGTCGGTCGACAAATGCTGATGCATGGGGCTGCCATATCCTTTGGCCTCGCGCCTCATTGAGTGCGTCAACCATTACAAGAGCCTTTTCACCAGCCACTTGAGCCGCGGCTTCGAGAGCCCCGATGAACTCAGTGGGAGAAGTACCTGACAGTCCGAGAAGATTCAAAGCTTGAGTCCATGGATCCTCCGCAGACGTAAATTGCTGGCCCATCAGCAATATCGTAGGTCGTCCTTCATCCAAGCGCTGGCGTGCCACATCACAAAAGAGATGCGTTTTGCCTGTACCTGCCTCTCCAACGAGAAGCATAAGTCTGCCATTGGCAAGATCAGCATTGATACCAGTGCATTCACGCCCAAACTCGATCACGTCAAGTTTCTTGTGTAAAGATGGCCGCCGGTTAGGCCGGGTGAAGCGTGTAGCTTGATGGTTCGGACTGGAGGTCAGCGGGCTTGTTTTCAG
>JAAAPH010000198.1 GCA_009908415.1 Bacteroidota bacterium | reverse complement strand
CACGTCGTCACCTCCGTGATCTGCGACGGGACAGCGGCACCGTCGGTATCCAGCAGGCGAACGTGATCCGGCGAGTACAGCGCGCCCTTCGGGAAGGGGATGCCCACCGTGATGGGCGCGCCGGCCGCGTGGTGCTCGATCGTGATGGGGACGCGGTCCGCCCCATGGCCGGGCGTCGCGCCCCACGTTAGGAGCGCCAGGGTTAGAACGAGAAGAGGCAGAGCGCGCCGGAGGCAGGTCATACTGATCAAGAGGTCGGGAGTGAAGCAGAAGAGGCCGCGTCGTACACGAGAGCCGCGGCGCCCAAAATGGCGACGTGGTCGAGTTCGGAACGCCGGATCCTCAGCTGGTCGAGCATCGGCGAGTAGGCAAAGGTATTGACCGCCTCCCACATCGAGTCGCTGAAGTAGGGGTATGCGTGCCGCACCGAGCCGCCGAAGACGAGAAAGGGCACGTCGTACGCGTAGAGGACGGCCTTCAGGGCCGTGCCGAGGTGGTGGCCGAACTCCCGAAAAAGAGCGAGCGCCTCGTCATCTCCTGCTTGCGCCCGCTCGAACACGGCCTCCCCGTCCAGGCCCTGCCGCTCGAAGAAGAGCCCGGCGCAATAGTGCTCGAACACGCTGTCTTTGTAGGGCAGCATCCCAAACTCGCCGGCGCCGCAGTGGGGCCCCGCGTAGAGGCGTCCGTCCAGCACCACGCCGCCGGCAAAGCCAGTGCCCAGGATCAAGCCGATCATCGACGGTTGGCCCTGGCCCTTCCCGAAATAGAATTCACCCAGCGTAAAGCAATTCGCGTCGTTGTTCACGTGGACAGGCACGTCGTACCGATCTTCCAGCAGCGCCTTGACGGGCACTTCGGTCCACGATGGGATGTTTTGGACCTCGTAGACCACGCCGGTTGCAACGTCCACCACACTCGGGACGCCGATGCCGATACCATCGACGGCATCGACCTCGAACCGCTCGATCAGGGAATGCATACGCTGCAAGACGTCCTCGACCGTGCCGTCGGCCGGGGTGGGGGCGCTCTCCACGCGGCAGAGGGAGCGACCGTCCACCCGACCCACGCGGATGTTGGTGCCGCCGAGGTCGATGCCGAGTACGTCGCGGGGGGAATCCACAGGCAAAGGCAATGATGGCAGGCAGGCCTGGGCGATGCTACGTCGTGGCGGTGGCCTCGCGGGACATGTCTTCCAGCGTGCGGCCCTTCGTCTCATCCACGAACTGCTTCACAAATACGTAGGCAATCAGGCCGAACGCCGCGTAGATGCCGTACGAGAACCCCAGCCCGATGGAGCCCAGGAGGATGGGAAAGGTCATCGTCACCAAGAAATTGGAGAGCCACTGCACGAGCCCGCAGATGGACAACGCCGCACCGCGGAACTGGTTGGGAAACATTTCGCCGAGCATGACCCACATGATCGGGCCCCAGGAGAAGGCAAAGAACGCGATGTAGCCATTGGCTGCCACGAGGGCCACTAGGCCCATGTTGCCTTCCATCTGCAACGCCCCCGATTCCCCGACGGCCGATGTGCCAAACACGTAGGCCATGACCCCCAGCATGACGGCCTGGCCCAACGAGCCCACGAGGAGCAGGGGTTTCCGCCCGAGCCGGTCCACCAGCGCGATGGCGACGAAGGTGAAGAGCACATTGACCGTGCCGTTGATCACGTTCGTGAGTAACGCGCTCGCTTCGGTGAAGCCGGCGGCCTGCCAGAGCGTGCCGCCATAGTAAAACACGACGTTGATGCCGGTGAATTGCTGCAGCGAAGCTAGGCCGATGCCCACCCACACGAGGGGATGGATACGTCCGGTGTGTTTCATGATGACGTCTCTCAGCTTCGGACGCCGCTTTTCCTCCAGCGTGGAGCGAATGTCCGCAAGTTTAGCATCGACGTCGCCGGTGAAGGAGAGGCTTTGGAGCACGGTGCGAGCCTCATCGTTCCGGCCGGCGGCCACGAGGTAGCGGGGCGATTCGGGGATCAGTAGGAGCGTGCCGAGAAAGAGTGATGCCGGCAGGAGCTCCATCCAGAACATCCACTGCCAGGCCTCGAACTCGAACCAGAACACGTTCGATGCGCTGCCCGCGGCGCCTGCAATCAGGTAGTTGTTCAGGAAGGCCATGAACAGCCCGATGACAATCATCAGCTGTTGCAGCGTGGCCAGGCTGCCGCGGATGCGAGCTGGAGCAATTTCGCTGATGTAGGCCGGGGCGAGAATGCTGGCGGCCCCCACGGCCAGACCACCCAACACCCGATAAAAGACAAACTCGGGCGAGCTGCCCGAGATGCCGGATCCCCACGCACTGATCATAAAGGCAATAGCCGTCAGGATCATCGCGGGGCGGCGGCCGAACCGATCGGCCAGGTTGCCCGCGAAGAAGGCGCCGGCCGCGCTCCCCAGCAGCATGGAGGCGACATTGAAGCCGGTGCCAACTTCGTCGGATCCGAACTCGCTCTGGAGGGCTTCGACGGTTCCGTTGATGATCCCGCTGTCAAACCCAAACAGGAATCCGCCGAGGGCGGCGACCAGCGAGAGGAAGATAATGCGTACGACGTTGTCGTCAGAGGCCTCGGACGGGGGCTGCTTCTCGTCGGGCTGTTCCATAGGAAGGGGGGCTTAGGATGGAAGGGGCGTGCGGGTCCAGGTCACTCAGCCAACATGGGGAAGAGTTGGCGGATTTCGGCGTCAGAGGGCTGGTAGCCGTATTCAGCAATCTCGAAGGCCTCGGCGTACTGCACCTCCTGTGCGCGCTGCGACCCGTACCACTTCTCCAGCGACTGGCGCACGTCGGGGGACACGCCGCTGCGCGCCCGGTAGCGCTGTTCGAGCCAGGCGCGTCGTGCTTCGGTGCCCTCCGGCACCTCGTCGATGTAGCCGCCGATCCACGGGAGCCACTCATACATCTGAGAGACGTGCGCGTCGAGGCCGTCCACCTTTGTCTCAAACACATCGTCAATCGCTACGGCGATGTCGGGTTCGAACGGGTAAGGTTTCGTAAAGCCGTCCTGCATGTACAGAAAGACCGGGTTGCTGGCCGTCGGGGGGGTATCGGGCGCCACATTCGGGACCTGCACCATGTACGAGGCATCTTGGACGACTTTGCCGGCATTCCGGTGGTCGGGGTGGTAGTCGTTTGGTCGCAGCCCGAGGACGACGTCCGCGTCCCACTCGCGGATCGCGCGGATCACGTCCAGCCGCACGTTGAGGGTCGGCATCAGCTCGGCGTCGTGGTAATCGAGCACCTCGTACTCCTCGATACCCAGCCGCCGGGCCGCTTCCTTCGCTTCGGCGCGGCGCCGCTTGCCGAGCACCCCGCCGCCTTCTTTGTAGTGGCCGGCATCCCCGTTGGTGAGGGAGAGAAACTTGACCTGGTGGCCCATCTGCGCCATCAGTGCGGCCGTGCCGCCCATCTTATAGTCGCCGTCGTCGGGGTGGGCGAAGATGGCAATGACGCGGACGGGTTCGACCGCGGTGTCTTGGGCGGGGGCAGGAAGGACCAGGCCGACGAGCAGCAGCGCAAGGAGGCCCGGCCCGCGAAGGAAGAGGCCGCGAAGGTAGGAGGTTGTCATAGCAGGTAGAAGGCATGCGTTGAAAGAAGGCGTTACAGGGCGCGGCGGTCAAGCGCTTGGCCGCCGCCGGGGGCACCGTCCAGCGATGTAGAAGAAGCTATTGCACGGCCGCCACATCGTCTAGTCAAACCGTATCGTGCCGAACGCCTCGGTCGTGTGGAAGGAGGCGTCGGTGGGTTGCCATTCCCAGGTGGCCATTGCGCCGCCTTCGTAATCGATCCGGTAGAAGTTGGCGCGCCATGTCGTCCCGGGACCTTCGTAATGCCAGGGCCGCCAGCCCCAAAAGTTGCCGTCGTTGTTCGGCACGATGATCGGCAGTTCGTAATCCAGGGGGGAGAGCTCATATTCAAAATATGCAGGAAACGCGTCATCCGGCCAGAGAAAAACCTTCACCACATCTTCCGTCCAGAGATCCACAAAGTCCGCCTGCAGGGTAGCATGGAGCGTGTCGTCTTCGCAATGGAAGAGCAAATACAGGCCGGTCGTCGAGTAGAGCACCTGCAGTTTCGTCTCCATAGGCCGGCCGCGCTGCGGAAGCGGCACCCAGGCGGTGGCATTCCAGTGCGCAGCCGCCCCATCCCTAGTACCCTCGAAATCCGGACTGCGCCGGATGGGCGGGATTGAGGAAGAGGCATCAGCCATTGGAGGGCGGCACGAAGAAAGGCGGCGGTGCGTACGGTGGACGGTAGCTCATAACGTATCAGTAAGTTTGGCTTAAGTACAAGGTGGCATATCGGGGCGGCTCGTCCTGCGGCTCGTCACGAGGCGGTGGAAGACACCCCGGCGCCCAGCATCGGGAAGAGCCGGCGGATTTCGTCGTCGGTCGGCTGGTGGCCGTACTCGGCGATCTGGAATGACTCGGCGTGCTGGACGTCGGCGGCGTGCTCTGGTCCGTACCAGTGCTCCAGCGCGGTACGCTGGGCCGTGGGAATGTCCTGTTCCCACCACGCGCGCAGCCAGGCTTTGCGGGCCACCGCGTCGTCGGGAACCTCTTCCAGGACGCCGCTCACCCAGGGCAGCCATTCGTAAAACTGCGACTCGTGCGCATCGAGGGCATCGAGGCGCGTGTCGTATACGGCGTCCGTGGCAATAGCGATGTCGTGCTGGAAGGGGTAGGGGCGCTGAAAGTCGTCCTGAAAGTACAGGAAGACGGGGTTCGAGGCGGTGGGCGTCACGGATGGGACCATACTGGGCACCTGCACCAGATAGGCCGCATCCTGAATGAGCTGCCCGCCGTACCGATGGTCGGGGTGGTAGTCGTTCGGGCGATGCCCCACGACCACGTCGGCGTCCCATTCGCGGATGAGTCGGATGACGTCTTTGCGCACGTCGAGGGTTGGCATCAGTTCACCGTCGTGGTGGTCCAGGATGTCATAGGCCTCGATGCCGAGGCGGCGCGCGGCCTCACGGGATTCTTTAGCGCGGCGTGCCACGAGGGTACGGCCGCCCTGCTCGTAATGGCCTTTGTCGCCATGGGTGAGGGACACAAATTTGACGCGATGGCCGGCCTGGGCCAACAGCGCCGCCGTACCGGCTGCCTTGTCTTCGCAATCGTCGGGGTGGCCGCCAAAGAAGATGAAGCGGGCCGGCTCGGAGGCGGGCGGCGGAGCGTGGGTCGATAACAGCATGAGTGGAAAAAGGCAAACGATCCGATGAGCACGAGAGGCCGTCCCGTACCGCTGTCTCATCGTCACGAGTGGCCGTGACGATGAGAACGATGCAGCCGGCGGCAGCGGGATGCCTTCCCTGTACGCATCGATGGACCGGGGGTGCCGATCCGGGGCCACCCGGCCTCAGTTCTGTTCAAGGCCGGCGACATCCACTTCGCGCTGGGGGATCGGGAACAGCAGGCGGCTCGGCGTGACGCCGTCCTCATCGAACGCACTTTCGATCGGGACGCCGTGCTGGGCGTCGAACCGCTTCAGGTCGGCCCAGCGATGGTTTTCGAAGGCCAGCTCCACGCGCCGCTCTGCGAGCAGCCGCGGGTAAAAGTCATCCTGCGTTACGGGTGCCAGGCCGGCCCGGTCGCGGACTTCGTCGAGGAGGTCCCAGCCGCTGCGGCCATCGCTGATGGTTCCGTTGCCGCCGACGGCTTCGGCGAGCATGAGCAGCACGTCGGCGTAGCGGAAGACAGGCCAGTTGTTTTCGGCGTCCAAGTTAGTGAACGGCTGGCTCTCGTATTTGCGAATGTAGCGGGCATCTTCCTGGCCGGTCTGAGCATCGGTGTAGGTGGTGGCCATCGATGCATCGAAGCGCTCGTCGTCGTTGGCATACGCGGCGAGCATCGCCTCGGTCGGGCGGTTTTCGGCCAGCCCTTCGCCTTCGAGGGTGGCGCCGCTCGGCAACACGTAGCGGGAAGCGGGCGCGAAGGTGTTGGTGAACCGGCTGCCTTCCCCGACGCCGCCGGCCGTAAACTGGACTTCAAAGATCGACTCGGCGTTGTTCTCGTTACCTGGCCCCCAGAGGTCCGCGTAGTCTTCGACCAGCGCGTAATTGCCGCCGGCAACAACCCGCTCCAGTGCGGTTCGGGCCTCGCCGTTTTGTCCGAGGCTCAGGTACACCTTGCCCAGCAGGGCGTTCGCGGCGCCGCGCGTGGCCTGGTGCACCGCCTCGCTGCCGCGCGTGGCGGGGAGCAGGCCCTGCGCGGTTTCCAGGTCGGTAGCCAGCTGCTCGAAGACGACACTCGCGTCATCGACTTGCAGGTCCTGCTGGGCGCTCGCGCCGGGGTCGGAAGGGGGCGTCGGCTCCAGCTTGAGCTGGATCCGCCCAAACGCGACGGCCAGGTTGTAGTAGAGGAGGGAGCGGATGAAGAGGGCCTCGCCACGGATCTCGTCCTCGAAGCTCTGCTCGCCGTCGAAGGTGTCCAGCCGGTCGAGGATGACGTTCGCGCGTTCGATGCCCTGGTACGACGCGGACCACGCGTTAAGGATATCCTCGCTGGTCGTCGGCTCCTCGAAGTCATTGATCACCGCGAGGGCGCGGGCGAGACCCGTCACGTCGGGGCCCGGGTCGGTGTTGTCCGACCGCATCTCGAAGAGAATCCAGTAGTTGCGCCCATAGGTGCCGTCCGACTGGAGGGTGCTGTACGCCCCGTTCAGGGCCACCTCAAAGTCGCGGGCCTGGTCGTAATACTCCTCGACGTTGCGCTGGGAGATGGGGGCGAGGTCGGTGAAGCCGTCGCACCCGCTCCAAACGAGGGCGAGGAGAAGGAGAGGAAGAAGGCGGGTAAATCGCGTATAGCGCATGGTGTGCGTGCGGGCAGTCATGACGGATAGGGTCCGGTGGTGGAGGGCGCTCCGAGAGGCTAGGCGGAAGGGCTAGAATGTAAAGTCTACCCCCAGTGTGTAGACGCGGGAGAGCGGGTACGCCCCGTAGTCCTCACCCGGTGTGAGCGGGGTGGACTGGAGGTTCACCTCCGGATTGAAGCCGAGGTAGTCGGTGATCGTGAAGAGGTTCTGGCCGGCGAGGTAGATGCGAGCACGCCGCGTCTCGCTGCCCAGGAACGTGATGGGGAAGGAGTACCCCAGCGTCACGTTGCGCAGGCGGAGGTACGACCCGTCTTCCACCTGGAAGGAGGACGGGCGGTTGTTATTGCCGTGCAGGCCCGTCTGGCGGTCGGCGCGCGGGATCTCGCCATTGCCCGGCTCTTCGGGCGAGCGCCACCGCTCGGTGAAGATGGCGTAGCTGTTGAAGTTCGCCTCGCCGTTCTTCATGTGGCGGCTCGTCAGGTTCAGGATCTCGCGGCCCTCAACGCCTTGCAGAAAGATGTTCAGGTCGAAGCCGCGGTACTGGAACCGATTCGTGATGCCGTAGGTGAAGTCCGGGAAGTAACTGCCGGTCACCGTCCGGTCCGCCGGGGTAATCTCCCCGTCGCCGTTCACGTCCTTGAACTTGAAGTCACCCGGCTGCGGGTCGGGCGCCTCACGGTCGGGGACTGCGCTGTCGAGGTCGGCCTGGTCCCTGTAGACGCCCTCTACCACGTAGCCGTAGTAGCTCCCGATTTCGTCGCCGATGCGGGTGATGTGGCGCGGGCCGGCCGCTCCCGAGCTGAGGATGGGGGCGCCTTCGGGGCCGAGCTCCGTGACCTCGTTGCGGTTCGTCGAGAAGTTGAGGTCGGTGGACCAGCTGAATTCGCCGATCAGGTTCTCGGTCGATAGGACGAACTCCAGGCCCTGGTTTTCCACCTCGCCGATATTGGTGAGGAACGTTTCGAAGCCCGTCGCAGAGGGCAAGCTCACGTTCAGGAGCAGGTCGGACGTGGTGCTGCGGTAGTAGTCGGCTGCCAGCGTAACGCGGTTATTGAAGAATCCGGCGTCGAGCCCGATGTTCAGCTCGCGCGTCGTCTCCCACGTCAGATCGTCGTTGCCAATCGAACGGGGGGCGACGCCGCTGATGACGTTCTGACCGGTGCCTCCCACGTAATCTTCGCTGCCGAGCAGGCCGAAGGAGCCGTAGTTCGGGATGAGGAAGTTCCCCGTCACCCCGTAGCTGGCGCGCACCTTCAAGTCACTCAGCGACGAGACGTTCTGCAGAAACGGCTCGTCGGAGAGGCGCCATCCGACAGAGGCCGACGGGAAGACGCCCGTCTGGTTGTTCTCTCCGAAGCGGGAGGATCGGTCCGCGCGAAGGGTTGCGGTCACCAGGTACTTCTGTTGGAAGGAGTAGTTGACGCGTGCCAGGTAAGAGAGCAGAGACCACTCTTCGGCCGTGCTCGTGCCGTCGGTGACCTGGCCGCCGTTCACGGTGGGCACCTCGTCGTCCGGGAAGTTCTGCGCGATGATGCTGTTGAGGTCATTGCGCTCCTTCTGGGCGGTGAAGCCGAGCACGGAGTTGATGCTATGGTCGCCGTAGTCGCGGTCATAGGTCAGCGTGTTTTCGGAGAGCCAGCTGAAGCTGCGGGCTGAGCCCGACTGCGCATACGGCTCGCCCTCGGAGGCCGTCCGGTAGAGAAGCGTGTTCGCGCGGTAGAAGCTGCGCGTGTAGTCCGACAGGTCGGCGCCGAATTGCGTGCGAAGCGCCAGGTCGTAGCCGAGGTCGAATTCAGCGTAGGCCGTGCCGAAGGTGCGATGGTGGTCGAGGTCTTCGGTGACGGCGTTTCGAATGGCGACCGGGTGGCTGGCCGAAGTGGTTCCCCCGCCCAAGTACGACTGCCCGTTCAGCTGGTTGGGGGATCCGTCGCTATTAAACGGCTCCAGCACCGGGGAGTGGACCATGGCGGAGTAGACGATGCCGGGCGGACGGGCGAAGTATGGGGCGCTCGCCGGCAGCCGGTCCTGCTGGGTGAGCGACGTGCTCACATTGGCGCCCACGCGGAGGCGGCTCAGCGGGTCGGCCTCGACGTTGACGCGAAGGCTGTACCGGCCAAAGTCGGAGCGGTTGATCGTGCCGTCTTGCTGGAAGATGCCGCCCGAGACGTAGTAGCCAATGTTTTCACTCCCGCCCGAAACCGACAGGTTGGAACTGAACATGGGCGCCGGCTCGAAGATCAGGTCGAGCCAGTCCGTGTTCGTCGTGCGCTCGCCCTGGTCGTACTCGATGTACTTATCGGGGATGCGCACCAGGCCATCGTCCGGCCGGCCCGTGTTGTTGCGGGGGTTGTTCTCGAAGTCCGGGTTGTAATTCGGACTCGATGGGTTGAGCGGGTCGTATTCCTGAATGTAGTTGTTATTCCGCGCGTCAATTGTGAAGTCGACGACCTCACGCGAACTCATCATGTCCGGCGTGTTGGTCACCTCTTGCATCCCGTAGTAGCCGCTGTAGCGGACGACGGGGCTGCCGTCGCGGGAGCCTTTTTTCGTAGTGACGAGGACCACGCCGTTGGATCCCCGCGAGCCGTAGATGGCGGCCGCCGAGGCGTCCTTGAGCACCTCGATCGACTCGATGTCGCTCGTATTGATGGTGGCGAGCGGGTTCAGCGAGGGCGGGGTGAAGGTGGAGCGGCGGCGAAACAGCGTCCCCTGCGTGGCTTCATCGCGCGTGATTGGAAGGCCGTCAATCACGAAGAGCGGGTCGTTGCCGGCGGAGATGGAGCCGGTGCCGCGCACGCGGATGCTGGGCGAGGCGCCGGGCTCGCCGGTCGACTGGCGGACCTCGACGCCGGCGAGCTTGCCCTGGATGGCTGTTTCGAAGCTCTCTACGGCAAGGTCTTGGACGTCCTGCGACGAAACGGAGGACACCGCACCGGTGACCTCGGCCCGTTGCTGGGTGCCGTACCCCACGACGACGACCTCATCCAGCGCCTCCACGTCGGGCTGTAGCTGGACGTTGATG
>JAAAPH010000094.1 GCA_009908415.1 Bacteroidota bacterium | reverse complement strand
GAGGTTGGTGAGTCAGAGAAGCAAAGGGGCGCGTGAGGACCCCGGGAATTAGAAGGTGCCCAGGTCCTTGCTGACGCGGCCGAGGAGTTCGTCGGAGGTACGCATCATACGCTGCTGCGTCTCGAACAGGCGGTAATGCGTGATCATGTCCGTCATCGTTTCGACGGGATTCACATTGCTCGCCTCCAACTGGCCTTGCAACATGGTGGGCTCGTCCATCTCGATGGGCACCGTCGTGGGCGCGGCAAACGTGGCCCCCTCGCGGCGCTCGAGGCGAAGCGGGTCGTCGAAGCGGACCGCGCGGAGGCGTCCGAATTCGCGGCCGTTGAGTTGGAGGCGGCCGTCCTGGCTGATCTGGATGTCGCCGGGCTGGTCGGGCACCGTGATCGGACCGCCGTCTTGGCCCTGCACGGTGAGGCCGGCCGGCGTGCGGAGCGTGCGGTCGCTGTCGATCATGAACCGACCGGCGCGCGTGTAGCGCTCCTCGTCGCCGGCCTCATCGTTCACGACGAAGAAGCCGTCGCCCTGGAGGGCCACGTCCAGCGGGTTGCCGGTCGACTTGAGCCCGCCCGATGCCATGTCGGCCCACTGGGTGGGCACCCGGTCGCTGCGGGGCGCGCTTTCGGCGTCGAGCCGTTCGTTGAGCGCTTCGACGAAGACGCGGTCGCGTTTGAAGCCGACGGTGTTGGCGTTGGCCAGGTTGGTAGCGATGCGCTCCTGATGGCGCGCCATCGATACCATGGAGGCCGTCGGATTCTGAAGGCGTAACAGCATAAACTTCTTGTTTTCGTCCACTTTGGTTGTTCGCTTAAGCCGAGCGTCCAAAGAGCCTACCAATGTGAACGAAAACCGCATGCACGTGCTGAAAGCGCAGACGTCGCCCCGTCTACGGCATCATTTTCTGCGCTTTTTTGGCACTTTTTGCCCCGCCCTGCCACTGGTCGGGGGGCTGTAGATCGTCCGCCCGTTCGCCTAGAGATGGAGTGCGGAAGGGGGGCACGTGCGGGACGAAGAGACGGCATGCAGCCCCGATGGGGCAGCGAAAGAAACCCGCCCGCTAGCGGAGAAGCGTCATTTTTCGGCTGGCTACGAACTGCTCGGCCAGGACGCGCACGATGTACAGGCCGCTCGACAGCGACCGGGCATCGACCTGAAGCGCCACGGGCCGGTGGGCCGGGATCACCCCGTCGTGCAAGACGGCGACGCGCCGGCCAAGCACGTCGTACAGCAGCACGTCCACGTGCTGCGGCTGCGCCACGGTCAGCGTAAGCGCGGCCGTTTGATGGAACGGGTTCGGATGCGGGCGCGAGAGCTGGTAGGTTGCCGAGGAGGCCACGTTCACCTCGACGACGGGGCTGTGCGAGGCGGTGCCGTCGACGTCGACCTGGCGCAGCCGGAAGCGGTGCGTGCCGGCAAGTAGGTCGGAGGCGGTGTGCGCGTAGGTTTGGGCGCGTGCCGTGGTGCCGTGCCCCTCCACGAACGTGCGCGTTACGAAGTCGCCTTCCATCGCGTGCTGCACCTCGAAGCCGGCATTTCGCGTCTCACTCGCTGTGGCCCAGTACAGGTAAACGGTTGCCCCGTCGACCACCGCCCGGAAGTTGGTAAGTTCGACGGGGATCGCCGTGTTGTTCTTGCGTCCGGGAGAGGGGACGATGCCCTCGGAGGCAAATTCCTCAGACGCCGGCGTGTGCACTTGCTGGAAGCCCATGGCCGTGGTGCCGAGCGCCACCTTGGCATCCGCATCGACGGCCGCCATGCGAACGCGGGGTCGGTCGTAGCTATAATCGTCGGCGCGCGACCGCGTCGTGCGCGAGGAGGGGCAGGCGCTGGGCCCCGTGTCTTCAGCGACGTCGTACTGGTAGTCAAACACCTCGCGCCCATCGGGGGCGCGCAGGACGAGAAGCCCGTGGCCATCGGGAAGCTGATTCGGCGCGTCCGCGGAGAACGGCTGGTCCACAAGCGTTGGCGCGAGCCCGGCGCCGCCGAGGACGAAGAAGCCCGTTTGGCCCTCGCTGCTTGAAAGCGGAGCCGCTGCGTCGATAGGTTCTGTACGTTGCAGTTGGGTCGTGCCTGCCGAGCAGGAATACACGTCGAGTCGATAGCCCGCGAGTGACAGGCCAACCGGTCCGGCGATCTCGACGAACTCGGCGTCGTCATCGCTTTCCGCATCGGCGGTGCGCGTATCCACCTCGCTGATCCACGCGTGGGGCGTGGACGCGTCGGGGGGGGCACTGTCGAGCCCGTCCTGGTCGATCGGGTTCAGGCCGCCGGGATCCAGGACGTCGCGGACGCGCAGCCCCGGCGGGCCCACGTCCCAGATGTGCGCCAGCTTCGGGAAGACGATGGTGGCGGCGTTGTCATCCCCGCCGGGGCCAGAGCACGCGTCGAGGTCAATCGACCAGGCCCCTCGCACGTGACCGACCAGGCGCTGCTCCGTGTCGAAGAGCGGCGCGCCGGACGAGCCCCCCTCGATGGTGCCCCGGTCGAACGTGGCCAGCCAGCGCGCGCCCAAGTCGGTGAGCGGGTTGTCATCGAAGGCAATCTTCTGGATGTCGCCGCGGGGGTGGCTCAGGGTGATTCCGCGCTGGGGCGGGGCGGCGGCCCGCGACCATCCTGCGTAGTACGCCTGGTACGACGAGGGGATGGGGTTGAGCAGTTCGAGGAGGGCGTAATCTTCTTGCCACCCGGACTGGGCGGCGCGAACCACGACGCCCGTCATGGAGCGTTTGGGCGGCTGCGTGTCCGGGTCGGCGCACGCCGGGCTCGCGTAATGAAAGGTGACGAGCCAGTCGAGCGTGTCGCCCACCGCCGGGGCGCTGCAGTGGTGGGCTGTAAGAATGTACGGCGAGAAGTCCTCCGCCGTGTTGTTCAGTAAGACCCCGGAGCACGTACTGCCGCCCCGGTCGATGAGCACGGTCGCCCGCGCCTCCTTCGACCAGGCGTTGCCGTCCGAGCAGGCGGTGTTGATGCTGCATCCGAGCGCTTCGGCCTCGTAGGGCACGCCCGATAGGGGGGCCGTAGGGTAAGGGGCATCATCCGCGCGCACCACAGCCGCCACGCGAATCCGTCCCGAGAAGGCGGCGTCTGGCGGTTCATAGTACTCCAGCACCGCTTGTTCGCCGGGGGTCAGGGCGGTCGAAAAGCCGCCGTGCCCCGCGTTGTTGCGCGCTGTGAAAGCGCCCTGGACGACGGTGCCCTGCGGGTCGTACACAAAAAAGCGGGCGCCGGGCGGGAGCCGAAACTGGTCATAGATGAACCGCAGTCCCCGTGCGCCGGGGACTTCGATTTGCATCTGCCACAGCGTGCCGCCGCCAGGGAGGCGCTGGCGCTCCCCCGCGTCCTTGACGGCAACGGACGTGGGCGTGCGCGTGCCGTACGGGTCGGGCAGGAATTGCACGCTGTCGGAGCGGAGCGGGGGCTGTGGCGTGGACTGGCCTTTGGCGGAGGGAGCACCCACGCGCACCGTAGGAATATTCGCCGCGGCGACGGGTGCGGTTTTACTCAAGCCGAGCGGCGTGCCAGGGACGCTGATCTGGGCCTGGGCGGGCCCGGATGCGGCGAGCCATCCGGCTAGGAGGACAAGGAGGGGCAGTACACGATGCGGGAGCACGGATATGTGGTCTAGGGCTGCGTGCGGTAGGTTCTCGAACCTGCGTGGCGGACACAGAAAGGAAGGCCATCCACCATGAAATGACTCCACCGCAGGACGCCTTGGATTATCGGTCGCCCGGATGCAGACTTAAGCCGGAAGCATGCACGCCGCTTGAAGATGGCAGGCTCCGTCCGTGCGAGAACGAGGCCTCATTTTTGCTCATCAGATGGACGCATTGTCCACTGTCCCCTCTTCTTATCTTCTGCTTTTGGTCCTATGTCGCGTGATGAGCCGGGTATTGCCATGAATACAGACGCCCACCTTTCGTCCGAGCCGGACGCCGACTTTTCGCTCCGCGGTGAGCTCCGTCCGAGCATCAGTTTTCCGCCGTTGCCGCACACGGTGGAAAGTGTGTCGGAGCTGCTCTCCGAAATGGGCGTGGAGCCCAACACGATGCAGCTTGCCCAGATCGTGGACTCGGATCCGATGGTCGCGGCGTCGGTGTTGCGCCGCATCAACTCGGCCTACTACGGCGTGCGGCGGCGCATTGCGAGCGTACAGAAGGCCGTGATGCTGCTCGGTTTTTTGGAAGTGGCGAACCTCGTGCTCACGGCGGGCATGGTACAGTTGGAAGAGACGTTCGGAGCCGATGAGCCGTCGAAACTGTTCAACCGCATCATGCGACGGTGCATTGGCACGGCACAGTACGCCCGTGAGCTGGCGGGCCACCTCCATTCCTCATCCGAGGGGCCGGCCTTTTCTGCGGGGTTGCTACATGCCGTAGGCCGCCTCATCATGCTGCACAACGATGCAGAGACCTACGAGCGCCTGTGGGACCAGGCCGGGGCGCCGCCCGCGCGGGACGCGGAAAACGAAGCGTTCGGCATCGACCATGCTCGGCTCGGTGCCGTTGCGGCCGATGAGTGGAAGCTTCCGGGCTTGCTGATCAAAGCGATTCGCTATTATCCCACCCCCGAGAAGCTGGAGGAGCAGGAGCAGCGCCTCGTCGCCCGCGTCGTGGGGACGGCCGCCGCGGCCATCGATCGCATGCGACTGGCAGATGGCGTGGAGGCGGAGCGCGAGTACGAGGCTACCCCCGAGCTGGCTGCGCTGGCTGAGGAGATGGAGGCGGATCCGGAGCAGCTCGTCGCCTTCATCGAAAAGAAGCGTCCCCGCGTCCGGAGCTACGTGGACACGATGATGCAGCACTGACCGGCCACGCTTGGGGCGGGCACGCCGCCCGCCTCCCTATCGCCGTCGTAGCCCCGGAGGGTAGAGGCCGTTGGGGTGTGTGCTCGCACACCGCGGTCGTTTTCCATCAGCGGGTGATGGGGCCCATCTTCTCATCGCCGTCGCGTCGATTCTGATCGTATCCGTCCCAGTCGGGGCGGGAGAACGGCAACCGAAGTCCCGCCGTGCGCGTCCGGGCCGTACCCTCAGGTCGCTCCCCGGGAGGAAGTCGACGATCACGCCGGGTGTCCACGTGCACGATCTAACGGGCGTATCCCCATTTCCATGCGGCGTGTCGGAGGTCGTGCCGGGGGACAGCTTGTCTTTCGCCTCGGCTTGCGTTTGGCCCCTGCATCTTGGCAGGGCCGGCGATCGCGTCGACAGGGAGGAGGCTAGACCGGGCCGCGTTTGGGCAATTTCACCCTCCACGGGAAGAAAAGATGCGGTGCCCGATCGGAAATGAGGGGGAGGCAAGGAGCGGGTCCGTCTGCACCGTGAGGGGCGGTCTATCCTCGATGGGGTCCCCTCCGGTGCGCGTTGCGTAGCGCCGTGGCGCGCCATGATGCACACGCCCCAGACTTCGCCGCCGGAGGGCTCCGGCGCAGGAAAGCAGGAGCGGCGTGCGGCCGATCAGTCGGGCGCAGAGAGCTCTTCAGTAAGACGACCCCGGAGGGTGAGCAGAATCTTCCCGAGAATCTGCGAGATCCGCGCCTCCGTGAGGTCCAGGATCTCGCCGATCTCGCGCAGGGTCAGGTTTTCGGTGTAGTAGAGGCCGAGGATGGTTTGCTGGCGCTCGGGCAGCGTTTCCACCACGTCTTCCACGAAGTCGATGAGGGAGTCCCGCTCGATCTGATCGAAGCCCCGGTGGCTGTCCTCATTGACGAGCGTGTCGAGCACGGTGTGGCTGTCGCTGTCGCCCCCAATGGGGTTGTAGAGTGAGAGTGAGAACCGCCGCTGCGCTTCGGTCAGGAGCCGGTGGTATTCCGACAGCGAGATGCCCATGTAGTCCGCAACATCCTGGTTTTGCGGCTCGCGGCCCATCATCTGCCGAAGCTTCTCCGCAGCATGCTGCGCTTCCGCGATCTTCTTGCGCTTGCCGCGCGAGAGAACGTCGATGGACCGTAGGTAATCGATGAGGGCGCCTTGGACGCGGCGGTACGCGTGCGTCACAAACTTGGCGCCCCGGTTGGGATCGTAACTGTCCAGGGCCTGCAGGAGGCCGATCAGGCCCGAGTTTTCCAGGTCGTCGTGCGAGGCCAGGATGTGGTCCGGCACGTTGATGCGGCCGATCAGCGAGCGCACGAGCGGAACAGCGGCTACCACGACGGCTTCCCGGTTCTCGGGGGACGGATCGTCCAGATACCGTTCAACTAAACATTGCAGGTCTTCAGCCATGGTGTGATACAGGCAAAATCATCGAAAGGGCAGGGGAGGAGAAGGGCGACCCCGCTTAAATAGTGGTCTGTGCCATGGACTCGGCAGAGGTGGTTTGGCGATCCGGTTGCGGCGCCCGATCCGAGGCGGGGGCGTCGTTGGCGGTCTCGGCCGGAGGGGGAGCCGGTGCGGCCGCGCCGGCGTCGGGAGGCGTCGTGGTATCAGGAGAAGTTGGGGCCGCGGTGTCCGCGTTCGCGGCGGCCGAATCGGTAGCGTTCGGGGCGGGCGCGTCCGATGCGCCCTCTGCCTGCGGCGGGGCCGCTTGCGCCCCGGCGTCGGCCTGGGCGGGCGCGGCGTCGTCTCCGTTCGTTGGTTGAGCGGGTGGCGAGTACGCCATGATGTGTCGCACGATGGTGTGGCCCACAATCAGCATGAGATAAACGGTCAGCCCGGTGGTGGCTGACACGAGGATCGTTCGTTCGAGCGGGGCATAGTTGAGCACCTCCTTCAAAAAAACGAGGAGGCCGGCCAGACCACTGATGTGGATGTACAAAGCTCGCATGGCGGATTCGTGGCGCTGGTGAATAGGTACTACGGAGGGCGGGGAGAGGGCCGTTACGGGGTATTGATGGGTTGACGTTCGTGGTGGCGTCCCTCTGCAACGACACCGGCGAGAGCGTCAAAGGCCTCTTGCACGGCGGGGACGGACCGCACAGCGGGCGTCTGGGTTTGGACCGAGGTGCGAACGGCTTTCATGAAGGGGATCCACCCCAGATGGGTGGGGGCCTGGTGGACGAAGCGCTCGGTGATCGTCGCAAACCGGGTGGCGATGCTGTTGGCGTCCTCGGCGGTTTCGGCGAAGTTGACGATGCTACCCAGCGGGAAGGTGGGGTCGGTCCGCCAGATCAGCTTGGCGAGTCGATACGCGTCGGCGATGGCCGTCGGCTCACCCACCAACACGAGGGCGCCCAGGTCGGCACGATCCAGGGCCCAGCGAACCGTTCCGCCGGTCCCGGCGGGCGTGTCGATCAACACAAAGTCGTGATGACGTTGGGCGGTTCGCAGCATCTCATCGAGCGAGAGGTGCAGGACGGTGGCCTGCTGCTCGGTCACGAAGGCATCGGGGGCCCGGGCGCTCTGGATGAGCGTGACCCCGGCGGTCGTCTCGTGGCACACGGCGTCCGGTGCGGCATCGAGGCGAACGAGGTCGGCCACGGTGTGGGGCGGATCCTCATTCAGCAAGACGGAGCAGGCGCCCTGGCCGACATCGGCATCGAGCAGGGCCACTGAGTGGCCCCGCCGGGTGAGCGTCTCGGCCAGGTTGACCGCGACGACGCTTTTGCCGACGCCGCCCTTGCCGCTCGCAATGGTGAGGGTGGTTGATGTGCGTTTCATAGCGTAATAAGGGGGCGACGCGGACCGGCCGGAATAGTAATCATGATCAGTAGTGGCCGGTCGGCGCCGACCATGGTTAAAGTTGCATCATCTCTTCGACGAACCAACTTGGGGTGAAGGCCTCGAGGCCTTCGGGCACCTGGCGCCCGGCCGATACGAAGTGCACCGGCTTTTCGAGCATGAGCAGCCACTCGGCGATGCGTCCCCATTTGGACACCTCATCGAGGTGGGTGAGCGCCACCGCGTCGGGCTTCAAGGCGAGCCGCTTCAGAAACGACCGATCGAAGTCGTCGAGCGTGCGCGTCACGTTGAGCGTGAGGTGCACCTGCAGCGGCATCAAGGGCGCTGCGATGCGCTGGATGCGCCGAAGCGCCGGACGGGCCGCGTCGAGGTCGATCGGCAGCGGGGGGGTGTCGATGAGCACCTGGTCGAACTGTTGCACGCGGTTGAGCGCTTCCAGCATCTCGTCCTGCGAGGAGACGTTCTGCACCGGAAGGCCGTACTTGCGGTAGAGGGGCACCGGACTGAGGTACGGAAGCGTGTCGTCGTCGGGTGCAATTGAGATCACCGTGGGCAGGCGCCGGCCGAAGAAGCTTTCGTGGCGGGCCAGCTTGAGGAGGAGGGAGGTCTTCCCCGCGCCGCTCGGGCCGATGAAGAGGTAGTTGGCATTGGATCGTTTGGGGGCTGTCGTGCCGAGCATGCGTCGCAGCTCTTGCGCCATGGCCCAGCGAAGCTCTTCGTCATTTTCTTGCGGCTCGAAGCCGCGCTCCACGAGCCGGTCGAACAGCTTGGTGATGGTGCTGGGCCGCAGCCCTTTCTCCAGGAGCTGGGCATAGAGCGGGTGGGTGAGCCAGCGGTGCGAGGCGCCGACAATGACGCCGCCAAAGCGCCGCTCCATGTTCTCCAGGCGCGTGTGCAGCATCTGGAGGTGCGATTCAAGGAGACGCGCCGGCGCATTGTCCGACTGCGTCGACATGCCAAACTGGTCGGGGCGGGCCGTCGCGGCGAGCTGTTCGTCCTGCTGATCCCCGCGGTACCGCTGGTACGAAGGATACAGCCGGTTGCGGCCGGTCGAGCGGCTTGGCGCCGGCGTCGTCGGGCGCGAGTCGGGCGGGGACGTCGAGGCCCGCGGCGGGGAGGCCGGGTCCGGCAGCGCGCCGTCCCCGTTCGAGGGCGGAGGCGCTGACCGGGACTCGGCGGCTTCGCGCCGCCGGCGCAGGTAGGACGTGAGGTCCGGGCCCTCGGAAACGTTTTCACGGTCCCAGGAGGCGTCGGCAGTTCCTTCCGTCGCGGAGGCACGGGGGGCAGGTGCCGAGTCCCCTTGGGGGGCAGCGGCGGCCGCCGCGTTCATGCGCGGCGCGTAGCCCTTCAGGCGCTGGGGCGAGGGCGATGAGGGCGATGAGGACGACGTACGCGTCTGCGAGCGGGCTGCCGGCGACGGGGCGGCCGGAGCGGCATCCTCGGGCATGGGGGTGTCCGCCATGACGCGAATCCGGGCCGGACTGCCTTGGTGGGCCGGCACCGACTCCAGGAGCACCACGTCGTCGCCCAGCGCATAGCGCGCTTCCTTGAGCGCAGCCTGGATGGATGGGCCGGTAAAAGTCTTAGTACGCATATCGGCGATGAATTAGCACGAAAACTGGTGAGTGTCGCAGAAGGGCAATCAGCGTGTGTTAATTCAGCTGAATTTGGCCCACCACCTCAATGTCAGCTTCAGGGACGAGGTCGTTGTACGACAGCACGTTGATGTCAGTGAGCATCGGGTTCAGGAAGTCAAACAGCGTCGCGCGGAGCACCGGGGAGGTCAGCAGCACCGGGTCGCGGCCCTGGCTGATCAGGCGCTTAGCCTGCTCATCGGCGTGCGCGATAAAGCGTTCGGCGCGATCGGGGTCCAGTCCCAGCGTGTTCGCGTTCAACTCACCCTGCCCTGCCTGTTCAAGCAAGTGCTGTTCCAGCATCGAATCGAGCACGACGGCGAGGATGGTGCCCTCGGGCCCGCGGAACTGGCGCGTGATCGTGGGGGCCATCTCGGCGCGCGTGTATTCGGTGAGCACGTCGACATTCTTCGTCTGCGGCGCGTGATCGGCCAGCGCTTCGAGGATGGTCACCAGGTCGCGGATGGGCACGCGCTCGCGCAGGAGGCGCTTCAGCACCTTCTGAATCTGACCCAGCGAGAGCAGGTCGGGCATGAGCTCGTCGATGAGGGCGGGTGCCTCTTCCTGCACCTTGTCGACCAACTTCTTGACCTCC
>JAAAPH010000121.1 GCA_009908415.1 Bacteroidota bacterium | reverse complement strand
GCGAAAAGGCTTCTGCGCGCCCCAACGCGCGTGCAGTGAAACAAGGAAGAGGCGGGACACCGCATGGTCATCCGAGAGCAGGCGAAGAAGGCAGGGCTAGACATAGCAAGCAGGAAACGGTACGGGACGAGAGTAGGTTTCGGCCTGGCGGGGCGAGCCGGCACAACCAAGAAACGAGAGGCGAAATGGAGAGTACCTACATTTGATAGATCTCTTCATTGAAACTTGACGAAGAGCGATGGACGTGTTACCGTATCAAAACGTCGTCCTGTGAAATCCGGGACGTCGTACGCTCGCTTTCTCCCTCGATGGACGATCCAGACCCCGAATGGGCCAGCACGACGTCAAGCAAGACTCCGATGAAGCGGCCTTGCGTGAATTCACGCAGCATCTTATCCAAGACGTACGAGCGCTTGAGCACATGCTCCGCGAGGACATGTTTGAGGAAGGCGTTCGGCGCATTGGAGCCGAGCAAGAGCTGTTCCTTGTCGACGAGCGCGGTAAACCCGCCCCGATTATCGACCAGGTGTTGGAGACCAATACCGATGACCGAATCGTTACGGAGCTCACACGCTTCAACCTTGAGTTCAACATGGATCCGATTCGCTTCGGCCATGACTGTTTGAGCGAAATGGAGGAGGCCACCCAGGAGCTCCTCAGTACGGTGCGCGGCATGGTTCAGCGTCGGGGGAGACATCATCCAGACCGGCATTCTGCAAACGATCCAGCTGGCCGAGCTCACCCTCGACTACATGACGCCGCGCCCGCGCTACTACGCGCTCAACGACGCGATCACGCGGCTGCGCGGCGGACCCGGTCAGTTCCAGATTCGCGGGGTCGACGAGCTCTTCATGAAGCATGATACCATCATGCTGGAAGGCTGCAACACGAGCTTCCAGACGCACTTTCAGGTGTCGCCCGAGGAGTTTCCGCGCTTCTACAACATCGCGCAGGTGGTCGCCGGGCCGTGCTTGGCAGCCGCCACCAACTCGCCGCTGCTCTTCGGCAAGCGCCTCTGGCGGGAGACGCGCATTGCGCTCTTTGAGCAGGCCGTGGACACGCGCAGCAGCAACCTCTATCTGCGCGAGATGAGTCCGCGGGTGCACTTTGGAAGCGGGTGGGTCGAGGAGTCGGTCACGGAGATCTTCAAGGAAGACATTTCCCGGTTCCGCGTGCTCATCACGACGGAAATGGAAGAGAACCCGTTCGATGTCTTGGAGGCCGGGGACGTGCCCAAGCTGGAAGCCCTGCAGCTCCACAACGGCACCGTGTACCGCTGGAATCGGGCCTGCTACGGCATCACGGACGGCAAACCCCACCTGCGCATCGAGAACCGGATCCTGCCCTCCGGGCCGTCGACGGTCGACCAGGTGGCTAACGCTGCCTTCTGGTTCGGGCTCGTCAGCGGGCTGGCCGCTAAGTACGACGACATCGCCAACGTCATGGCGTTCGACGACGCGAAGAGCAACTTCATCGCGGCCGCCCGCCATGGCCTCGCATCGCAATTCGAGTGGATCGAGGGCCGTCAGGTGCCGGCTCATAAACTGATCCTTGAGGATCTGCTCCCGCTGGCTGAAGAAGGCCTCCGCGCTTCGGACATTGACGAGGGCGACATCGAACGCTACCTGGGGGTCATTGAGGCCCGGGTGCGCACGCGGCGTACCGGGTCGCAGTGGCAGCTCAACTCGCTCGCCCAGATGGATAACGGCGGCACGCGTGGAGAGCGGCTCAGTGCCCTCGTCGCTGGGATGGTGCAGCGTCAGAAGGACGGTAAGCCCGTTCACGAGTGGACGCCGGCGACGCTCGATGAGGGCTATTCCCCCGACCACATGCAAAACTCCTGCGTGGAGGACTACATGAGCACGGATCTGTTCACCGTGCACGAGCAGGAGACCGTCGAGTTTGTCGCGTACCTCATGGATTGGCAGCGCATCCGCCATGTGCTCGTCGAGGACGAGCATCACCATCTCGTGGGGCTTGTCAGCCACCGGAGCCTGCTGCGCCACCTGGCCGAGCGGGACGAGGTGCCCAAGGGGGGCGTGCCCGTGGGACACATCATGGTGAGCGATCCCGTCTCCGTCCCGCCGGACATGCCCACCATCGAGGCCGTTCAGATCATGCGCGAACGCCAAATCAGCGCCCTGCCGGTCGTGCGTGACGATCAACTAGTGGGCATCATCACCGAGCGGGACTTCATGGACCTGGCCGGGCAGCTTCTGGAAGGCGAGTTTGGCAACGGGGCCTCCCGGACGGCAACCATTCCTGACGCCGCGTCGCCCGAGGAGTGACGACCCGTTCGACGTTCGTTGCGTCGGTGGGGGAACGCCCCGGTAGGTTGTTCGTGGCATGATGCGCGTAACAGGCGTGCGCCCGCGAACCGGCGGCGCACGGCTTGTCCCACTCACCCCTCCCATACGCAACCTACCCTATTCCATGGAAGCGACGCGCGAACGTGAAATCAGCGGGCTCACCATTCGAATCGACCGTGACCTGTGCATCGGGTCCGGCAACTGCGTCAACCTCGCCCCCGAAATCTTTGAGATCGATGAAGAAAACCTCGTCGACTTTCTCGGGGACACGCCCGATATCGATCAGGACCGGTTGGTAGAAGCCTGCATGCTCTGTCCCGTCGACGCGCTCATCGTGGAGAATGCGGACGGCGACCAGGTCGTCCCTTGAGGGCCGTCTACACCGCCGCCAGTGGCGGAGGCATCAGTCGTTGGAACGGCGGATCCTTCGGATCCAGGCGATGGCCAAGCCGACCGCCAGCCCCAGCAGGAGCATCAGTACGTACCACGCCGGGGAGCCTACGTCCAGGTCCATAGCTTACGGCGCCGGTTTAAGCGTCGAAGAAGGTGAATCGGCCCGCTTGTGGCGTTCCCACCTACGGAAGCGATCCAGTTCGTTGCGGACCGTCCGCACGACGGCGGACACGACGGCCGCGTCGTCCACGAAGCCGATGCCCACTAGCAGGTCGGGAATCAGGTCGACCGGCATGACGAAGTAGACCACGGCCCCCGCCATGAGCAGCAAGGCTGTCCACGGCACGCGCTGATACTGACGCAAGGCCCACGCCTTCAGCAGCCGGAGGAGCGCCGTCAGGTCCGTCTGGATGTTCTGGATCGCGGTGGGATAATGGCCGATGTGCTCGTACGCATCCCGCACAAGGAGCAGCACCCGGAAGCGTCGTTTCAACACCGCTTTGGCTCCGTCGAGAGCTTTGCGCAGGGCGTCTCGCTGGCCCGATGAAAGGGCAGGAAGGGAGGATGAAGAGGACGGGAGGGCAGACGACATCATGCAGCGAGGCTCAGGGGCCCGACAGGGGGGAAGACGCACCGACTGTCCTGATGCTAACGGCTGGCCCTCAAGAAGTCAATGCAAGGAATCCGATCTGTACTCGCGAGAAGATGCAAAAGACGGGAGGAAGCGTTAATTTGCTTCTCAGCCTCCATTCCCATGCATTGGCTCTCCTCGCGCTGAATGTTTCGCTTTTGTAGTCTCTTCCTCGCTCTCGCCCTCTGGGGCCATCCGGTGCTGGCCCAGGACGACGTGTCCATGTCGTCTCCGGTAGCCCCCACGCCCACCTCCGCCCGCATGGAGGGCGTAGAGCAGCGCCAGCGGCTTGTCGACCAGTCTCTTGTCAAAAAGCTGCCGTTCGAAAGCGTGGGCCCGACCGTGATGAGCGGGCGCGTCGTGGATGTCGACGTCAACCCCGCTGATCCGACGCATTTCTACGTCGCGTATGCCTCCGGGGGGCTTTGGCGGACGACGAACAACGGCCGTTCGTTCGAGCCGCTCTTTGACCGAGCAGCCGTGATGACGCTCGGCGACATTGCCGTCGACTGGGACGACGGCGAAACGATCTGGGTGGGGACCGGCGAGAATAACTCCAGCCGCTCCTCGTACGCCGGGGCGGGCCTCTACAAAAGCACCGACGGCGGGGCGTCGTGGCAGCACATGGGGCTCGCCGCCACGCACCGCACCGGTCGCATCCGGATTCACCCGGAGGATCCGAACACCGTGTGGGTGGCGGCCATCGGCCCGCTCTACTCGTCGAGCGCCGAACGCGGCATCTACAAGACGACTGATGGCGGCGCGACGTGGACAAAGACACTGTACGTGGATGAGCACACCGGCGCCATCGACCTGATCGTCGATGCCAATAACCCCGACGTCCTGTACGCGTCGACGTGGCAGCGCGCGCGGCGCGCCTGGAATTTTGTGGAGGGCGGCCCGGGGAGCGGCATTTGGAAGAGCACCGACGGCGGGACGAATTGGACGCTCCTCAGCACGGCGGAGAGCGGCTTCCCGACCGGTGAGCACGTGGGGCGCACTGGCCTGGCGCTCTATCCGGGGGACGAGGACGTGCTCTACGCCTTCGTCGACAACCAGAGCCGGCGGCCGGAGGAAGACGAAGAGGATGACCCCGCGCTCACCCGCGAAGATCTGGAGACGATGGCGCGCGATGAGTTCCTGGCGCTCGACGAGGAAGCGCTGGCCGACTACCTCCGCCGCAATGATTTCCCCCGGAAGTACACGGCCACGGCCGTCTTGGAGATGGTCCGCGAAGGCACCATCGAGCCGGTGGCCCTTGTCACGTACCTGGAAGATGCCAACGCGCAGCTCTTCGACACGCCCGTGATTGGGGCGGAGGTGTACCGCTCCACCGATGGCGGGCAGTCGTGGAGCCGCACGCATGAGGACTACCTCGATCAGGTGTACTATTCGTACGGCTATTACTTTGGCGAAATCCGCGTCGCGCCCCACGACCCTGACATGATCTACATCATGGGCGTGCCCTTTTTGATCTCCGAAGACGGCGGCCAAACCTTCAGCCCCGTCGAAGCGGAGAACGTCCACGTCGACCATCACGCCCTGTGGGTCAATCCCGAGCGGCCCGGTCATCTCATCAATGGGAATGACGGCGGCATCAATATCAGCTACGACAATGGCGCCACGTGGTGGAAGGCCAACACGCCGCCCGTCGGGCAGTTCTACGCCGTCGGCGTGGATGACGCCGAGCCGTACAACGTCTGCGGGGGGCTCCAAGACAACGGCGTCTGGTGTGGGCCGCACACCTATGAGTACAGCCACGAATGGTACGCCGAGGGCGATTACCCCTACGACCGAATCCTGGGCGGCGACGGCATGCAGGTCGAGGTGGACACCCGGACGAACGACATCGTGTACACCGGCTTTCAGTTCGGCAACTACTTCCGCTTCAACCGGGCGACGGGGGAGGGCACGTCCGTGAAGCCCCAGCACGATCTGGGCGAGCGTCCGCTCCGGTTCAACTGGATGACGCCGATCCACCTTTCGCACCACAATCAGGACATCCTGTACCTGGGCTCGAATAAGCTGCACCGCTCCCTGGACCGGGGCGACTCGTGGACCGCGCTCTCCAGCGACCTCACCCGGGGCGACCGCGCTGGCGACGTCCCGTACGGTACACTGACCACCATCGATGAGTCGCCCTTGCGGTTTGGACTCCTCTACACGGGCTCCGACGACGGGCGCATCCACGTCTCGCGCGATGGCGGAACGACCTGGCAGCGCATCGACCACAACCTGCCGCCGCACCTCTGGGTCAGCCGCATCGAGGCGTCGTACCACGACACGAGCCGCGTGTACGCGACGCTGAACGGCTACCGATGGGATCACTTCGACGCATATGTGTATCGCTCGGACGATTACGGACAAACCTGGACGCGCATCGGCACGGACCTCCCTCGCGAGCCGGTCAATGTCATCCTCGAAGATCCGGCTGCGGAAGACATCCTGTACGTGGGCACCGATCATGGTCTTTACGTCAGCCTCGACCGCGGCCAATCGTTCATGGCCATGCAGGAGGGGCTGCCCAACGCGCCGGTGCACGACGTGAAGATGCAACCGCGTGCTGCGGATCTGGTCGTCGGCACCCACGGGCGGTCGATCTTCCGGGCCGATGTGGAAGCGCTCCGGCAGATGACCCCCGAGCGGTTGGCCCAGCCGCTGTACGTGTTTGCGCCCGACACCCTGCGCTACGACGACAGTTGGGGCGCGAAGTCCGCGAGCTGGCAGGCCCCGAATGTGCCCACCGTCACCATCCCGTTCCTCAGCGAGGCGGCAGGGACGGCGACGATCCAGGTGGCGACGCAGGACGGACGGCGCCTGCAAACGCTCACCCACGACACCGACCCTGGGCTCAATTACCTGGCGTACCACCTGACCGTCGACCCCGAGCAGGCCGAAGCATTCAACGCGCAGGTGGACGCCGCCGCGTCGGACGAAGAGCGCCCGACCACGCTGGAGCCTGCCGATGACGGCGTAATCTACCTCATTCCGGGTACGTACGGGGTGACGATCCAGCGTGGCGACGCCTCCGTCCAGACGACGCTCACGGTGGAGCCCCCGCGGGATGCGAGCCGGGCCGAGCCCCGCATGGCACCGAGCGAAGAGGACGAGATTAAGTGAGGCGTCGCCCCGTTGCCCGCTGCGGCGGCGACGCATGCGCGCGGTTGCAGCCGCCGTATCAATTCAGAAACGACGCGCCGGCATAGACGCCCCCAAGCGGGTTGCTCCGGCCTGCTTCGAGGCGGCTTTAATAGCCCAGGGCCTTTCTGTCTCGAAGGAGGAATGCCATGCGCACGCGACCCGCTGCTCTCCTCGCCGTTCTGCTTCTAACCGTCGGGGTAGCTTGCTCCGTCACCGAGAGCGAGCCGCCGCCCGGTCCGCCGTCGACGGAGGCTGCCGCGTTGCCCCTGCTCGCGCCCGGGGGTACCCTAGGCACGACGCTCTACGGCGGCGCGGACCTGCCCGCGCCCAGTACGCCCGAGCGGGCAGTGCTCGACACCGGCATCGACCGCGGACTCAACGGATTCACGTATTACGTCGATTGGGTCGACCTTGAGCCAGAGCCGGACCGATACAAACTGGAGGCCTTTACAGTATTGAGTAGAGCGCGAGAAGAGCGATACAGGCCCCGTGCTTTAGCCGGGGGAGTGTCAAGTTTCAAGACTTCGATGAGGCGACGTGCAGCATGGTCCGTGACGCGCTGTTCGGGGACGAGCTGAACGACCTGCCAGGCGATGTAGCCGAGCGGCTGGCCGATTACCTCTGCCATCTCGGCGTAGTCGCTCCGGACGGGACGCCCAAGCCCGCGTGGAGCGTCGTGCTCAATGCCGCCGGAGCTATGGATAACTGAGCGCAGCCGGCCCCGCACGGTGGGGGAAAAGTTGGGGCGCTACTTCGATGAAGGTGGCCGTGACCCAAAGGAGGGCGGTCCCTGCCATCGACTCCGTCGGGTGCTCTCGAAACGAAGCCACCCAGCATCCCCGCTGGCTCGTCAGTTGAAGCGCGACCCACCGGGCGGTGCCGCGGCAAAGAGCGGCGAGCGCGCCGATGAGGAATCCGCCCACTGCAGTTGCGGCTTAAGCTCCGCGACGAGTGTCTCGAATTCGGCGCGGTATTGCGGGTACACCGGTTCGGAAGGCGGCAGGTCCACGTCTCGCGAATCGATGGGCTCGCCGTGTTTCCAGAAATGGTAGTGCAGGTGCGGGCCCGTCGAGAGGCCCGTGCTGCCGACGTAGCCAATGACCTCGCCCTGCTTCACCTCCTTGCCCCGTCGGATCCCACTCGCAAAACGCGAGAGGTGCAAGTAGCCCGTTGTGTACGTCGAGTTGTGACGAATCTTGATCCAGTTGCCATTTCCGCGGTCGTACCCGGCCACGACGACTTCACCGGCGCCCACCGAGCGGACGGGCGTACCCGTGGGGGCGGCGTAATCGGTTCCAAGGTGCGCGCGCCGACGACCCGTGACCGGGTGGAGGCGGCTGCGCGAGAATTGGGAGCTGATCCGGCTGTAGCGGAGGGGCGACTTCAGCAGCTGGCGCCGCATGCTGTTGCCCTCCTCGTCGAAGTAACTCTGCTGATGGGGCGCGTCAAAGTGGAACGCGTAGTAATCACCGCCCCGATGCATGAAGCGCGCAGCAATGATGTTTCCGGGAGGCAACTCCGTATCGCCCAAATGCCGTTTTTCGTAGATCACGCGGAACCGGTCGCCACGGCGGATCTGGAAAAAGTCGACCTGCCAGGCGAACACCTCGGAGAGCCGCAGCGCGAGTTCGGGGTGGGCGCCGTTATCCACGAGCGTCTGGTAGAGCGAGCTCGTGATCACCCCACTGGCCGTGTCCCACGATACCGATACGGGCCGCTCGCCCGTGTACGAGCGCTCGGGGTGGCGGATATCGTAGACGACGTAGCGCGTCGGCGTCGGCTGGTACACCAAGTATTGCGCGCGCTGGAGCCACTCGTTGACGTAAATGCGGTATGGCTTTCCGGCCATGATGCGGCGCACGTCATAGACCGAGCGCGAAGCCTCTGCCAACTCGACAATCTTTTGGTACGAGACGCTGTATTCGTTCAGCAGGTTGGAGAAGGTCTCGTTTCGCCGCACGCGTTCATCGACAACCCGAAAATGATTTGTCGGGACGCCAAACGCATCGCGCTGTCCGGCTGAGGGCGAGATGGAGGCCCCGCGTTCGACCTTATCGGACGCCATGACGGCGTCGGGGGCGGGCGCCTCCGGCGTGTCGGGCGTGGGGAGGAAAAAACTGAAGAGCCCTAGGGGCACCAGCAAAACGCCGAAAAAGGCTACGTACCGTGACATCTTCATGCGAGCGAAAGGGACCGGTGGATGGACAAGTTTCGGCTAGCTCCCAAAAAGCGTGAGTTACTCAACAATATCAACTTTTGGAACCGGGCGAACTGTACCGAAAGCTGTGACGATCTTCCGGGCATCTATGCTTACTTGGATATGCTCTTTTGGATTAATCCTCTTGCGCGGGAGCCCACGTGTCCTCGCGGACCCCATCCTGGCGATTGGCCCAGCGGGCCAGGACGAAGAGGAGGTCGGAGAGGCGGTTTAGGTACACCGCCGACTGTTCGTTGACCGGCTCCAGGGCAGCGGCTTTCACCGTGAGCCGCTCGGCCCGGCGACAGGTCGTGCGCGCTGTGTGCAGGGTCGCTGCGCCCGGCGTCCCGCCCGGAAGGATAAAGTTCTTGAGCGGGTCGAGCTCGTCGCTGAACGCGTCGATGTCGGCTTCGAGCGCTTCCACGTGGGCCGTGGTAATGCGAGGCACGACCGACTTCGCGTCGTCCGGCGTAGCCAGGTCGGCCCCGAGGATGAACAGCTCCTCTTGCAACCGCTGAAGCACCGGGTCGAGCCGTTCCAGCCCGGGGCGGTCTTCGAGGTGAGCGCGTGCCAGGCCGATGAACGAGTTCGTCTCGTCCACCGTGCCGTAGGCATCAATGCGCGGATGGCTTTTGTTGACACGCTCGCCACCAAAAAGTGACGTCAAGCCGTCGTCACCGGTGCGCGTGTAGATTTTTTTCATGGGAGGCGGAAGGCAAGACAGTCTGGAAAAAACAACGATCCGCCGAGCCACGACGGAAGGGGGGATGTAGTATCTTCGATGCCGGGGAGTGATTCAATCGGTACGGGCGGGTATACGCGCCGGTGCCTGACCATGATAATCGATGCGCAGCGTACCGTCCAATGCGCGATCCACCGTGGCGTGCATGCGGAACACATCGGCGATGCGATCGGGGGTGAGCACGTCGGCGGGCGCACCGTCTGCGACGAGTTGGCCGTGGTCGAGCAGCATGAGCCGCTCGGCATGACGGGCGGCCAACTCCAGGTCGTGGAAGACGGCGAAGACGGTGCAGCCCTGTTGCACGAGGGTGTCGACCTGCTCCATGAAGGCGAATTGGTAGTGCACGTCGAGATGGGAAGTAGGCTCGTCGAGGAGCAAGAGGTCGGCCTCTTGCACGAGCGCCTGGGCCAGAAAGACGCGTTGCAACTCGCCGCCACTGAGCGAGAGCACCGAGCGCTCGGCAAAGCCCGCCAGGTCCACC
>JAAAPH010000004.1 GCA_009908415.1 Bacteroidota bacterium | reverse complement strand
AGGTCGTTAATGCGTACCGCGACCTCTTCGCACGCGGATCGGGGGCCGAAAAATCCGGATTCGGTGACTCAGGAAGCTGCAATATCAATGTAAACTGTCCGGAGGGAAACAACTGGCAAGACGAGAAACGTGCCGTAGCCTTAGTGCTCGTTGACCAGAGCACTCGATGGTGTTCAGGTGCACTGGTCAACAACGAACGCGAAGATCTTTCTCCGTATTTCTTATCGGCTAATCATTGCTACACTGATGACCCCACGAGTGGAGGTGTATCCGACTGGGTGTTTTGGTTCAACTATGAGAGCTCTTCTTGTTCAAATCCAAGTGGTGAACCCACACATAATGGAGTTTCTGGATCAACACTGAAAGCCCGCGACTCAGCGTCGGACTTTTTGCTTTTGGAGCTGTATGCACGCCCACCAAAAAGCTATGACGTTCACTACGCCGGCTGGTCGAACGTCAATACCCCTTCGCAATCATCTGTAGGGATACACCACCCAAGCGTGGACATCAAGAAAATATCTATCGACGACGATCCCGTGACTTCTACAGCATATGAGGGAGGGAATGGGAACACGCACTAGGAGGTTACTGACTGGGATAAAGGCACTACAGAAGGCGGGTCTTCGGGTTCGCCGCTTTTTGACCATAACCACAGAATCGTAGGTCAACTCCACGGTGGATATGCCGCTTGCGGCAATTCATTACCGGATTGGTACGGTAAATTTTCTGTGTCCTGGAATAATGGGCTGGCGGTCTACCTTGACCCCGACAACACCGGCATACAGACGCTTGACGGCATAGATGACCTGCGACCGTACGCGCCCACAAACCTTGAGATCACAAATACACACAACTACAACGACTACGTCCGCTTGGACTGGGACCCGAGTTCCAGTTCTGATGTGAACGGATATAAGATCTTCCGCTGCCTCGTCGACGACATCTGGAGCTCCTGCTCAGGCTGGCAGTACATTCTGTACGAGGACGTCACACAGGCAGTGGACCCCTCGCTGCTCATCGGGGATAGCCAGTCGGCCGAGATCGCAAAGTATTACGTCAAAGCGGTGGACGCGGATGGCTACGAGTCGGTGCGGTCGAACATCGATAGTTGGTACGTCAACAATCCGAACAGTTGGTTGAAGGGGCCGTCCGACGAGCCGACCCGGATGATTCCCGAAGCGTTTTCGCTGGACGGCAACGCACCCAACCCGTTCCGCGAGCAGAGCACAATTCGATTCGCTCTTCCGAAGGCGACCCACGTGTCGCTTGTGGCGTACGACATGCAGGGACGCGTCGCCCGGCGGTTGGTGGACGAACCCATGGCAGCCGGTTTCCACCGAGTTCGGTTCGAGGCGCGCGGCCTGCCCAGCGGCGTGTACATCTATCGCCTGCGGGCCGGAGATTCGTTCTCTGATACGGGTCGGATGGTGCTCGTTAAGTGAGCACGCGGCCTCTGTATATTTTTCCACTGCTACAGATGAGGGGCAGAACAATGAGATCACCACTTTACATGGCACTCCCGATCGCCGGGCTCTGCCTGATGGCGGCCTGTGAGCTGGTAGGGCTCGGCGGCGCCGATGATGATCCGCTGGTCGGACCGACCTGGCGGCTCGTCGCCTTCGAGGATGCCTCGGGCGATCGCACAGCGGTCGACCCGGAGTACGAGCGGCCTCGCGTGGACACGTCGCTGCCCTTCTACGGCCTCGCCTTCACGGAGACCGAAGATGAAGAACGTATAGGAGACGCAGAGCCGCGAGGAGCCCACCGCATGGAAGTGAGAGGCTACCCTAACGAAGGGCTCTTCACCTACGAACTCGAAGATGATGACAGACTGTCCATCTATTTTCATGGAGCGACGAAAATAAATCAGCTTCCCGGCTCTAGAGAAACCGAGTTTTTCACCGCTCTCGACGCGGCCACAAGCTACCGTATCAAGGGCAAAAGGCTACGCATCACCCACGATGACGGTAAGGCGCTCATCTTCGAAGCGAGGCGTCCGCGTTAGACTGATGGTGTCAACACGTGACTACTCGCCCCGCCGCCTGGCCGCCATAAGCGCGCGGGCAGGCTCCAGCGCGGCGTCGGTGATGGCGGTGCCGCTGATGAGCGTGGCGACCTGCACCGGGGCCTCTTCCTCTTCGTCAAGCTGGAGTATGAGCGGGCCTCGCGTGGACACATCGCTGCCGTTCTGCGGCCTCGTCGTCACGGAGACACCGGCTGGAAAGTGACAAGGGGCGCGGACCCGCCAGGAACCCGTCGTATGAACGGGGGAGGCGCTCCCAATGGGCCATTCTATTCGGAAGGGGGCAGGCAATCCTCCACGCTGATGTCTGCGTCGATAAATTCGAGCGGCACGGCCTCGCCGGGCTCGAAGGAACGACGCACGCGGTACGTCTCGCCCGACGGCTCGGTGTAGACGTGCACAACCCGATGCGCGAGGTCTACAATCCAATAGCGCGAAACAGCGTGGCGCGCGTAAAGCCGTAACTTGTCACCACGGTCGAAGCCGAGCGACGTATCGGCAATTTCAATGATGAGGGGCACGGTGCTCGGTTCGCCGGCCATCAAGTCGTCCGGCTGCCCCGGTAGCACCGCAACGTCTGGTTCCGGGCAATCCGCTTCGTCGAGTGGCAGTGACGACTGTGGCTGAACCCAGTACTGATCCCCGAGGACTTCTGCCAGCCGACGTACGATTTTCCCGAGCGCGACGCGGTGCGGCTTGTTCTGCGGGCTCATGTCGGTAAGGTGTCCGTCAATGAGTTCCACGCGGTCGTCCTCACTCAGAATGCCGGCATCAAGCATTCGAAAGTACTCTTCGGTCGTGAACCGATGAACTCGATGTTCGGTGGCTACCGTCGGCATCAGCCTGTTGTCATTCATGTGCATATTCTCCTCGCTTCCCGGCGGCCATCAGCTTGCGGGCGCTCTCTAGCGCGGCGTCGGTGATGGCGGTGCCGCTGATGAGCGTGGCCACCTGGGCCGCCTGCTCCTCTTCATGAGGCCGGTCGATCTGTGTCTTCGTGCTCATCCACGAGGCGCTTGCTTGGACGGCGTCTTGCCCCGTTGGATCTCCGTGTACACGCCGCCGGAATTCAACACGTGAAAGGATGTTCGTGAGTCACATCGTCGAAGCTGCCGTTTGAACAGGCATAACTCTCTATGAGCACAGACGACGAGATAGCCTCGCTAGCTGTCAGATGTACATGACTTGGTTTTTGAGCTCGCTGGCCATATGCTCATTAACGAGATGAACGAGCCGAGTAGCAAGGTCATGCGGCGGCCGGCGGACAGCACAGACAATGCCCCAATGCGTTTGGCTGCCTTCGAAGTAGCGAACCGCCAGTCTCTCAAAGTCCCTGCGATTGTGCGTTACAAGGAGCCGCTCGCGTTCCGCCGCAAACGCCAGCTGCTCCAAATCAGATGCACCCAACCTGTCTTCGTCGTGCGCTGTGGTTACGGCAAACCCTTGACTACGCACGAGGTCAGCCACGAGTACATCGACATCCTCATCGAGGTAGAGCCGAGCAAAAAGGCGGGGCATTCCATACGTCACGTGTCGCCATTCCCCTTTTCCCGCCTGCGTCGTGCCAGCTCTTCGCCGGATGTCATCGTTCCCGTTCGCTCATCCGAGAGGCGGTTGCGCTCAATGAAAGCGTTGATCTCCTCCTGATGATCGCTGTAGTACGTCAGCGCGGCATAGACCTGAGCGAGCGTAAGATGTGGCAGGTGATGGGGGATTTCCTCCGTCGCAACCCCCAACCGCCTGTTTTCCACAATGGCGCGCACCGGCGTGCGCGTGCCCTCGATGATGGGCTCTCCGCCAAGCACGTCGTCGCGGCGCGTAATGTATTTGTACGTCGTGTCCTGTGCCATTCCCCAAACGGCTCATTCACAAGTCGATGCGATGGGAGCTGCCAAGAATACGCCCTGGGAGGCTGACTGCTCTGTACCGCTGACGGGGCAGAATGCTCCGCCCCTCCGACGCGCTTTCCGGCCATGTGCTTATTCGCCGCGCCGCCCGGCGGCCATCAGCTCGCGAGCACTCTCCAGCGCGGCGTCGGTGATGTCGGTGCCGCTGATGAGCGTGGCCACCTGCGCGGCCTGCTCCTCGTCGTCGAGGCGGTCGATCTGCGTCTTCGTGCGGCCGTCTTCGACCCGCTTGGCCACGCGGAAGTGCACGTCGCCGAGCGCAGCGATCTGCGGCAGGTGCGTGATGGCAATGATCTGATGGTAGCTGGCCAGGTCGCGCATGCTCTCGCCCACGCGCCGCGCCATGTCGCCCGAGATGCCGCTGTCGATCTCGTCGAACACGAGGATGGGCAGCCGCTCGCTCTTAGCCAGGATCGTCTTGAGCGCGAGCATGATGCGGCTGATCTCGCCGCCGGAGGCCACCTGCGCGAGCGGCCGCGGCGCCTCGCCCACGTTCGTCGAGATGTAGAACTCGACCTGGTCCATGCCCGTCGCGAACGCGTGATAGCGGGGCCCGTCTGCCCCCGCCGGGCAGATCCAGCCGTCGTCCTCCTCCTCGCGCGTAAAGCGCACCTCGAACTGGCTGTTCGGCATGCCGAGCTGGTCGAGCTCGCCGAGGATGGCCTGCTCGATGCGCTCGGCCACCTCGCGCCGCTTGGCGGACAGGCGCTCGGCCGCGTCGGTGAGCTGCTGCTGCGCCTCCACGATCTGTGCATTCAGGCGCTCCAGCGCGCCTTCGAAGTCCTCGGCCAGTTCGTACTGCTCGCCGATCTCGTCGCGGTATTCGAGGACGGCCTCCAGCGTGCCGCCGTACTTGCGCTTCAGCTTCTCCAACTCCGTAATCCGGTCGCGGATGGTCGAGAGCCGCTCCGGGTTGAACTCGATGTGCGCGTTGTACGTCTGCAGGAAGCTCGCCAGCTCGGAGACGATGATCTGCGCCGTCTCGATCTCGTCGACCTGCTCCTCGAATTCGTCGTCGATCCGCGCCAGGTCCTGCAACTCGTTGCGGGCCACGACGAGCTGATCGTGCACGGCACTCTCCGTCTCGTACAGCATCTCGTACAGCCCGGCCGTCGACTCGTACAGCTGCTCGGCGTTTTCGAGGACGCGCCGCTCGGCCTGCAGCTCCTCTTCCTCGCCCGGCTGCGGGTCGACGGCGTCGATCTCTTCGATCTGGAACGCGTAGAGCTGCTTCTGCTGCTCCAGCTCGCGCCGGGCCAGTTCGTCGCGCTCCTCGATGAGTTCCGTCACCGCGTCGTAGTGCTCCCGGTAGTTGTCGACGAGGTGGCGGAGGCCGCCGAAGCTATCGAGCAGGCGCAGGTGCGTCTCCGTGTGGAGGAGCGACTGGTGCTCGTGCTGGCCGTGCAGGTCGATGAGCTCCGAGGCCACGGCGCGCATCACGTCGAGCGTGGCCGGCGTATCGTTGATGAAGGCCCGGCTGCCGCGGTCCGTGATGCGGCGGCGGAGAATGATCTGTGGCAGCGGCTCGGTGTCGATTGCGTTCTCGTCGAGCACCGCGCGCAGGTGCTCCGTATCCGCGTCGTCGAAGACGCCCTCGATGACGGCCTTCTTCGCGCCGGTGCGCAGCGTGTCTGTGTTCGCCCGGTCGCCCAGAATCATGCTGAGCGCCCCGATGAGAATCGACTTGCCGGCCCCCGTCTCGCCGGTGATGATGTTCAGCCCGCTCCCCAGCTCGACATCGAGCTCTTCGATCAGCGCATAGTCCCGAACGTAGAGCGAGCGCAGCATCGTTGAAGGTTCGATTTACGATTTTCGAATGTCGAGGTATCTCGGCGCAGGGTCAGCAATCCCACATTCGAAAATCGCCATTCGGAATCATTTCTCGACGTCGGTGTCGATGAGCGTCCAGCCCTGCTTGAGCTTCTTCTGGGCGTACTTGTACTTGAGCGTCGTCGTCTCGCCGGTCGAGTTGTTGCGGATGGTGACGCGGTCGTTGCGCCCCGGCTCGTCGGCCACGACGACGGGTTCTTTCTTATCCACCGACGGGTCGCGCTGCCGGGCGTCGTTGCCCTGCTGGCCGTTCGCTTCGACGCCGTAGGTGGGCTCGGCGGAGTCGTGCTGCGTCTGCGCGCGGTTCGGGTCGAGGCGTCCGGCCGGCGCCTGCCGCTGCTGTTGGGCCGCCTCGGCGTCTTCGACGATCGGGCCCGACTTGAAGACGAGCGACACGACCTCGTGGCTGATCTCGGCCATCATGTCGGCGAAGAGGTCATACGCCTCCATCTTGTACTCGACGACGGGGTCTTTCCGCCCGTACGAGCGCAGCCCGATGCCTTCCTTGAGCTCGTCGAGCTCGCGCAAGTGGTCGGTCCACTTCTCGTCAATGATCTGCAGCATGGCCGTGCGCTCCAGGGCGTCGTTGATCTCCTGGCCGTCCGTTTCGAGCGCCTCATCCACCTCGGCCAGCGCACGGATAAGCTTGCGCCCGTCGGTGAAGTCGACGAACACCTGCGTCGGCGTATTCTCGCCCTGGTCGTCCTTGAGCGACTTCAGGTTCTTGTAGAACGGCTCGGCCAGCGCATTGCGCTTGCGCTCATAGTAGGCATACGCCTCGTCAAAGATGCGCTGGGCGACGCCGTCTTCGCCGAGGCGCACGAACTCCTCGCGCTCGATCTCGAAGTCGAACGCCAGCATGCGCAGCAGATCCTCGCGCATCGCTTCGATGTTGCCCTCGCCGTAGTGGCGCTCCACAATGTCGTCGATGAGGTCCTGCAGCATCGACACGATCTCGCCGTGGAACCGCTCGCCGGTGAGCGCCTCGCGGCGGCGCGTGTAGATGACCTTGCGCTGCGCGTTGAGCACGTCGTCGTACTCCAGTTGGCGCTTCCGGATGGCGAAGTTGTTCTGCTCCACCTTGCCCTGCGCGCGCTTGATGCTCTTGTTGATCCACGGGTGCGTGATGACGGCGCCCTCTTCAAGATCGAGCTTGTCCATCACCTTGGCCACGCGGTCCGAGCCGAAGAGGCGCATCAGGTCGTCTTCGAGCGAGACGTAGAACTGGCTCTCGCCGGGATCGCCCTGTCGACCGGCGCGGCCGCGCAGCTGCAGGTCGATGCGCCGGCTCTCGTGGCGCTCCGAGCCGAGGATGGCGAGGCCGCCCAACTCGCGGACGCCCTCGCCGAGCTTGATGTCGGTGCCGCGCCCGGCCATGTTCGTGGCGATGGTCACGGCGCCCTGTTGCCCGGCCTCGGCCACGATGTCGGCCTCGGCCTTGGCGCGGTCCTGCTTGGCGTTGAGCACATTGTGGCGGATGCCGGCGCGCTTCAGCATCCGGCTGAGCTGCTCGGACACCTCGACCGACGCCGACCCCACGAGCACGGGTTGTCCGCGATCGTTGTACTCTTCGACTTTCTCCAGCACGGCGTTGTACTTCTCGCGCTTCGTGCGGAAGACGAGGTCGTCTTTGTCGTCGCGGCGCACCGGCTCGTTCGTCGGCACGACGACGACGTCCAGCTCATAGATCTCTTTGAACTCTTCCTCTTCCGTCTCGGCCGTGCCCGTCATGCCGGACAGCTTGTTGTACATGCGGAAGAAGTTTTGCAGCGTGATCGTGGCATACGTCTGCGTGGCAGCCTGCACCTCGACCTGCTCCTTCGCTTCCAGCGCCTGGTGCAAGCCCTCGGAGTAGCGGCGGCCCTCCATGACGCGGCCCGTGTGCTCGTCCACGATCTGGACCTTGCCGTCCTGCACGATGTACTCGGTGCCCTTCTCGTAAAGCGTGTACGCCTTCAGCAGCTGCTCGATGGCGTGCAGCCGCTCGGCCCGCTCGGCGTACTGGTTGTACACCTCGCGCTTGCGCTCCTCCATCTCCTTTTCGAGGAGGCGCGTGTCGTTCATGAGCTTGTTCTCGCGCTTCTTTTCGGGAAGGTCGCGCTCTTCAAGCTCTTCTTCCAATTCGCGCTTCTCCTGCTCGATGTCCTCTTCGATCTGGGCAATTTCTTGGCCGACGTCGACCAGGATGAACATGTCGCCGTCCTCGCCCATGATCTGGCCCATGTACTCGCGGCCCTTCTCCGTCATCTCGATGGCACGCTGCTTCTCGTCGAGCGCGAAGTAGAGCTCCTCGTCGACGAACGGCATGCGCTTGGCGTTCTCCTGCAGGTAGAAGTACTCCGTCTTCTGGCGGAGGCGCTCCACGCCCGGCTCTTGGAGGAGCTTCTGCAGCTTGCGGTTCTTGGGGAAGCCGCGCGTGGCGCGCAAGAGCTGGAGGCCGGCGTCTTCTTCGAGTTCGGACGCGCGGCCCCTGTCGCCTTCTTCCTCGGCCTTCTTCTTCTCGTCGAGCAGGTCCTTCGCCTCCTTCGTGAGCTTGCGGACGAGGCGGCGCTGCGCCTGCACCAGCTTCTCGACGGGATCGCGCAAGGCGGCAAACTGGTCGTCCTGCGGCTCGGGCACCGGTCCCGAAATGATGAGCGGCGTCCGCGCCTCGTCGATCAAGACCGAGTCGATCTCGTCGACGATGGCGTAGTGATGCCCGCGCTGCACGAGCTGTTCCTCCCGCTGCACGAACGAGTTGTCGCGCAGGTAGTCGAAGCCGAACTCGTTGTTCGTGCCATACGTGATGTCGGACCGGTAGGCCGCGCGGCGCTCGGCCGAGTGCGGCTCGTACTGATCGATGCAGTCAACGGACAGGCCGTGGTACTCGAAGATGGGCCGCATCCAGTCGGCGTCGCGCTGGGCCAGGTACGGGTTCACCGTAACGAGGTGCGCGCCGCGGCCGGCCAGCGCGTTCAAGTAGAGGGGCATGACGGCGACGAGCGTCTTCCCTTCGCCCGTCTTCATCTCGGCGATGCGGCCCTGATGCAGCACGACGGCCCCGAGGAGCTGCACATCGTACGGGACCATGTCCCACTCGATCTGGGAACCGCCGGCCGTCCATGTCTCGCCGAGCATGCGGCGGCATGTCTCTTTCACAACGGCGAAGGCCTCGGGCAACAGGTCGTTGAGCGTCTCGTTGACGACGATCTTCCACTCGTCCTCGAGGTCGTCCAGCTCTTCGTAGAGCATCTCGCGCTCATGGAGCGTCAGCGCGGCGTCGTGGCGCTCGGGCGGCTGCCCGTCGCCGCCCACGTCGACCTCCTGCGCCGAGGGCGCGTGCCGGAGCGTGTCGCGAATCTCCTCCTGCCGCGCCTCGATGTCCGCCACCGCATCCTGGATGGCCTGGCGAAAGGCGTCCGTCTTGCCGCGCAGCTCGTCCTCGGTCAGATCCTGCAGCTGCTCGTACTCCTCGTTGATCTCGTCAACGATGGGCCACAGCTTGTTGAGCTCGCGCTTGTTGCGGTCACCGAAAAGGTCTTTGAGCCAATCAAACATATATTTGCCACATGCAATGATTCAGTCCACGGACGGCCGTGCCGTTCTTCCGAGGCGATCTGGGAGACGTCCCCAGGTCCGTTGAGGCTGGAAAAATACGTCGTGAATGTCACGCAGCGCCTTTCGATCCGTTCCCTCCATACGACGGGTTGAATAGGTCTTGATGCACACCCGTTCGGTGCGCATGTTGCCCTGGGACGGCCTGCGGGCTTTTGTTTTCCCGCCCTGAGCACGATACTGATAGCATCGCACCCGTCGTCGTCTTTCTTCCCTTTATGACCGGTTTGCTTCGACGATTCCGCGCGTTCCTCGGTGCCAGCGTGCTTCTGCTCGCGGCGGGCCTCGGTGCCCATCCGGCCCACGCGCAACCGACCGACGTCTCGAGCTTTCCGTTTCTTCGGTTCGAGCCGTCGGCGCGGGCCGCCGCGCTGAGCGGGGCCTTTCCTGTCACGGACGATGGGGACGTGAATACGCTCTTCTACAACCCCGCCGGGCTCAGCTCGCCCCACGATGGGGCCGGTGCGTTGTCGTATCTCAACCACCTGTCCGACATCAACGCGGGCTTCCTGGCGTACGGGCATACGGTAGAGGGCCTCGC
>JAAAPH010000165.1 GCA_009908415.1 Bacteroidota bacterium | reverse complement strand
GGCGTGACCGTCCGCCAGGCGATGTCGCACACGTCGGGCCTACCGGGGCTCATCGACCCGGAGACGGGCGACCTGCGCGGCGGCTCCACGATGAACGAAGCCTGGCAGGCCGTGCGGGAGCAGCCCCTCGCCGACACGTCCACGACGACGTGGCGCTATAACCAGACGGGCTTCGAGATCGCGCGGCGCATCGTCGAGCGCGTGGCCGGCCCGTCCTGGGAAGCGTTCGTCCAGGAGCGTATCGTTGGCCCTGCCGGCATGCGCAGCACGTTCTTCCTCGGCCAGCTCGTTCCGGACTCGGCACGTCTCGCCACACCCTACCGCGACGGCTTCGCGGCCTTCGATTTCGCCGACGCGTACGAGTACTACATCCCCACCGCCGCGGGCCTCTTCAGCACGTCCGGCGATCTCGCGCGCTTCGCCACGGCACTCACCAGCGACCAGCTCCTGAGTGCCGATGCCCGCGCCACGATGTGGACCTCGGTGCCCTTCGAGGAGACGACCATCGACGCCATCGAGGGCTATGGCATCGGGTGGACCGTCGACGCGCAGGAGGGGCACCGGCGCGTATGGCACTCGGGCGGCGGCAAGGCCATCGTCGCGCACTACCCAGACGACGCCCTGACGGTCATCCTGCTCACCAACCGCGCGGGCTTCGACGTCGTGTCGCCGGCGTTTGAGATTGCGGGGCTGTACCTCTAAGGCAGGCGGCGTTCCCAGCGCGGTACACGTGTTACGATCTGCTCAATCCTTCCCGCAGGAGGGAGAACCAGGGACATCTAAACTTTCAGTCTGCGTTGAAAATACCGCATTTGAAACGCAGACAGCCACTTCGATCGGCTGCTCTGTCCATCTTCTTTGCTGCATTGGGCAACGACGACTATGAGCGCTGTAGAGACGATTTCGACAGATGTCCTCGTGATTGGCGCAGGCGGTGCCGGGCTGCGCACCAGCATCGAGCTGGCCGAGCACGGCATCGACGGCCTGGTGCTAGGCAAACGGGCCCACGGCGACGCCCACACCATCTGGGCCGCGGGCGGCATCAACGCCGCGCTGGGCAGCCTCGACCCGGAAGACCGCTGGGACATCCACGCGGCCGATACGCTCAAGGAAGGCCACTTCGTGAACGATCCGACGGCGGTGGAGACGCTCTGCCGCCGGGCGCCGGACCGCATCCGTGAGCTGGCCGCGTGGGGCATGGACTTCAGCCGCACCGACGACGGGCGGATCAACCAGCGCTACTTCGGCGCGCAGTCGTTTCGGCGGACGTGCTTCGTGGGCGACCGCACCGGCGCCGCGCTGATGGACACGCTCGTCCGGAAGGCCAAATCGCTCGGCGTGCCGTACCGGGAGAACGTGTACATCACGGATCTCGCCGTGACGGACGGGCGCGCCACGGGCGCCATCGGGTTCGACATCGACCGCGGCGTACCGGTGGCCATCGAGGCGCAGGCCGTCGTGATTGCGGCGGGCGGGCACACGTCGCTCTACCGCCGCAGCTCCTCGCGCCCCGACGAGAACACAGGCGATGCGCAAGCGCTGGCCTTCCATGCCGGCGTGCCGCTGCGCGACATGGAGTTCGTCCAGTTCCACCCGACCGGCAAGGTGAAGCCCGAATCGGAGGCCGGCCACCTCGTCACCGAAGCCGTGCGGGGCGAGGGCGGGCGCCTCTTCAACACCGAGGGCGAGCGCTTCATGAGGCGCTACTCGCCGCAGCAGATGGAGCTGGACGCGCGCGACGTGGTGGCCCGCGCCAACGACCGGGAAATCCGGGAAGGGCGCGGCACCGAGAACGACGCGGTCCTGCTCGACATTTCGCACCGCGACGCCGACTACATCCGCGAGCGGCTGCCGCGCATGGTGGAGGAGTTCGCCGCACACGGCGTGGACATCACGCAGGAGCCCATGGAGGTAGCCCCCACGGCGCACTACGCGATGGGCGGCATCGAGGTCGACTTCGAGACGGGCCGGACGCGCATCGACGGCCTGTACGCCGTGGGTGAATGCACGGCCGGCGTGCACGGCGCGAATCGCCTCGGCGGCAACTCGCTCGTCGAAACCGTCGTGTTCGGCGAGATCGTCGGGGCGCACATCGCCGAGACGCTGACGGCCGGGCCGGGCCTGTCCGACGCACAGGTGCGCGACGGGGTGCGGGCGCAAGCCCAGCGCGCGGCGGCCGACGGGGAGCACGCGCCGGCCGCGCTCATCGACGCGCTGCGCCAGGTGATGTGGGACGGCGCGGGCATCCTCCGCGACGAGGACGGGCTGCTGCAGGGCTTGCAGCAGATTCAGGCGCTGCAGGAGAAGGCCCAATCGCTCGACGTACGGGCCGGACGGACCGAGCGCCGATACGCGCAGGCCAACGACCTTCGCTTCATGCTCATCACGGCGGAGACCATCATGCGAAGCGCGCTGGAGCGCACCGAGTCGCGCGGCGCGCACTTCCGCAGCGATCACGATGAGAAAGACCCGACCTGGACGAAAAACATCCGCTGCCTCCCGACGGGCAATGGTCGCATGCAGGTCGACACGCAGACGGCGGATGAGCCCTCCAGCGCCGTGCAAGACGCGCTGAGCGAAGGCCATGAGCTCGACTACCATCACTTGGAGTAGCGCTGATCCGCTTCTCACTCATTGAGCCCTCCATGCTTATGCGCACCGCCCGTCTCTTTTCAATCGTTGTGCTCATCGCGCTCTGCGCAGGCATACTCTCTGCGTCCACGCCTACGTTTCCATCTACGCTCCGTGCGCCCATGGCTGCAGCCGCTGACTCCCTCCCTGAGCCCTCGCCGGAGCTGTCGCCCCGCGAGGTGGTGCAGTTGCAAGTCGAAGCGCTCGGTGCCAACGATGAGCCCTACGAGGACGCCGGCGTCGAGGCCGCGTTCAACTTTGCCTCGCCGGCGAACAAGCGCGCCACCGGCCCGCTGGAGCGCTTTCGGACGCTGTTCGACTCACCCGCGTACGGCCCGATGATCGATCACGACGGGGCGACGTACAGCGCGGTGCAAGTGGACGGACGCGTGGCGCAGCTGGGCGTGCTGCTCACCACCGGCGACGGCGAGCAGGTGGGCTACCTGTTTCAGCTGTCGAAGCAAACCGATCCGCCCCACGCCGACTGTTGGATGACCGACGCCGTGATGCGCGTCGAAGTCGGCGACGCCCGCACCCAGACGACCAACGGGCGCACGACGTAACGCGCTGGGTTCAGAGCGCGCCATCGAGAAAGTCATCGAGGGCGTCGCGGTAGGTGCGGCTGAGCTTCAGCTCGGTGCCGTCGTCGAGCACCACGATGTACTCGCTGTTGCCGTACGGGCGCAGCTCCTTGAGCCGCTCGGTGTTGATGATGGTGGAGCGGTGGATGCGCAGGAAGCGGTCCGGGTCGAGCCGCTCTTCCATGCCGCCCATCGTCTCGCGCAGGAGGTGCACCTTTTCACTCGTGTGCAGGCGCACATAGTCGCCCGCGGCCTCGACCCAGTCGATGGCATCGGCCTCAACGAACGTGATGCGGCCGCCGGTTTTGATGACGAACCGCTCCGTGATCCCTGCGGCCTCCGCCTCCGCTATCTCGCCCGACGCGACGGCGTCCAGGAGTGCGTCCAGGCGATCGCCGAGCGTGCTGGACCGGCGCTGGTCGAGTTGGGTCTTCGCCCGGTCGATCGCATCATGCAGGCGCTCCTCATCGATGGGCTTGAGCAGGTAATCGAGCGCGTGCACATCAAAAGCGCGCAGGGCGTGCTCGTCGTACGCCGTCACGAAGATCACGACGGGCATCTGCTCGGGGCCGATTTCCTCAATCACGTCGAAGCCGTCGAGGCCGGGCATCTGCACATCGAGAAAAACGAGGTCGGGCCCGTGTTCGGTGACTGCATCGACGGCCTCGCGGCCACTGGCGCACTCGGCCACCACGCGAACGTCGTCGCGCGCCGCGAGCCGCGAACGGACGCCGCGGCGGGCCAGCTCTTCATCGTCGACGATGCATGCCGTCGTGATCGAACGGTCGGCCGTCATGGAAGGGAGGGGGTGTAGCTACGATACAGCGGAAGACGCGCGGGACGGGACGGTTGCCGACGCCGGTGGATCCGCGGCCTCGCCGGCATGGGGATCCGTGTGGAACGGAAGGGCGATAGAGACGACACATCCCCCGCCGTCGGCACGGTCCAGACGGAAGCGGTGGTCGTCGCCGTAGAGCGCATCGAGCCGGTTCTGCACGTTCGCCAGCCCCACGCCGCTGCTTGCGGCGAGTACGTCCTCGTCCGGCGGGCCCGGCCCGTCGTCGGTCACGCGAAGGTGCACGTGTTCGCCGAGCCGCCGCGCCTCCAGGGCGAGCCGGCCGCCGGCCTCCCGCGGCATGATGGCGTGGCGGACGGCGTTTTCCACGAGCGGCTGCAGGATGAGCGGCGGCACGCGGGCGGACAGCGTCTCAGCGTCGATGTCATACGTCACGGTGAGCCGGTCGCCAAAGCGGATCTGCTGGATGTCGAGGTACTGGCGGACGAACGCCATCTCCTCGGCGAGCGGCACCTCGGGCGTACCGTCGCACTCCAGCGTCAGGCGCATGAAATCGCTCAGCCGTGCAATCATGCGCTCGGCGTCGCGATTTTTGTGCTCCACGACGAGCGTCGAGATGGCATTCAGCGTGTTGAACAGGAAGTGCGGGTTGATCTGGTAGCGGAGCGCTCGCAGCCGCGCCTCATGAGCAAGGCCTTCAGCAGCCAGCGCCCGCTCTCGCTCGGTCTGCACATCTTGGTAGTACTTGATGCCGACGTACAGCACGCTCCACGCCATGGGGATGAACGTGTAGAACAGGGTGCCGCTGATGAGCCACGAAAAGGGCGGCAGCGCGAGCGCCTCGCCATCCACCCACTGCCACAGCAGGTTGACGCTGCCCTTGTGCGCGATGCTCCACACCACGGTGAGCGCGTACGCGCACCCGGCGCTTGTGATGATGAGCTTGGGAACCGACACGCCCCGCTCGTGCAGGCGCCGGTACAGCGGGCGCAGTCCCAGCGTGAGCGTGCCGCCCGTGATCGCAAAGATCATCTTGCCGACGAACGCACGACCCGGATCGTCTACGTGAGAGAGCACGCCGATCCACATCGACACCCCGAGCGCGGCCCACCCGGCGAGGTGCAACGTCCAGAAGGAGGGAAAGGGCCGAGAGGAAGCCGTCCGCATCAAAAGTGCAGTGTAGACAGGAAACTGCCGAAGACGCTTTTTGTCGTTCAGCGCATCGTACAACATAGCGAGGGCGCCGACAAGTGCAAGTCGGCCGCGACGCGGGGAGCGCCCGCTGCGATAGACCGCAGGCTGCATGCGGTGAGTGGTTGTGGACCAACGCGCACGACGTCGAACCCAGCCGCTCAACGTAGCAACTTGGTCACCGGCGCGCCTAGATCACCCGTCCGTCAAGACTGGCATGAGTGCGGTGCGCCCCCTATTTTCCGACGCGGTTCTTCTCTCGCAATCTTTGCCTGCACGCATGGCGGTCGATAATCCCTTCACCCGCATTCTCCAGGCCCATGCCGATCGCCCCTCCGACGCGCGACGCCGCGCGGTGACGGAGGCCATCGGCGACACGATTCCCTTCGTCGGCACGGCCGGCCTCACCATTGAGACGTATACCCCGACGTGCGTTACGGCCCGGCTCGACAACCAATCGCACGTGCGCAATCACATCGGCGGCTTGCACGCGGCGGCCATGACCCTGCTCGTCGAAACCGTTACCGGGCTCGTGGTCGCGCTCAATGTGCCCGACGACAGCGTGCCCATCATTCGGGCCCTTGACGTGTCCTTCAAGCGGCGCGCGGAGCCCCCTTTGCACGCCGAAGCCACCCTGTCGGACGCCGAGGCCCACCGCATTCAGACGTCGCCCATCGGGAAGATCGAGGTGCCGGTGACCGTCCGCGACGCCGCCGACCACGCCCCCATCGCCTGCGCGCTCCACTGGGCGTGGATTCCGTCGGACCGCATGCAGCGCTCGGCCGCATGACGCGCCACGTTTCGTTTGGGGACGCTTCGCATAGGGCCCGGATTTTCGCTTAATCCAAGCCGGCTACTGCCGATAATACCGACACCCCTCCGACCCGCTACTTCCCCGTAACCATCTGAGCCGAGCCCACGCTGCTGGTGTTCGGCTAAATCGACACAAGGGCCATGTCAGACAGCCGGACGCTACAGCGCTATCTCGATGAAATCGGTGAGATTCCCCTCCTCACGCCCGACGAGGAGGTAGAACTAGCCCGGCGCGTGCGCGAGGGCGATCAAGAAGCGCTGCAACAACTCACGCGCGCCAACCTTCGATTCGTCGTGTCCGTGGCGAAGAAGTACCGCGGACTCGGGCTGTCCTTCACCGACCTCATCAACGAGGGCAACTACGGGTTGATCAAGGCCGCCCAGCGCTTCGACGAGACGCGCGGGTTTCGGTTTATCTCCTACGCCGTGTGGTGGATCCGGCAGTCCATCCTGCAGGCCCTGGAGCACAGCCGCACCGTGCGCATCCCGCACAACCACATCGGTATCATGTCGAAGGTGCGCAAGGCGAGCGAGCGGCTCCGGCAGCAACTCGGGCGCTCGCCCACCATCGAGGAGCTTGCGGTGGAGCTCGACATCGAGCCGGAGAAGATCCTGGACGCCGTGCAGCACAAGCCGCGCGCTGCGTCGCTCGACGAGCCGTTTGGCGACACGGAGGAGGGGAGCCTGCTCGACGTGATTCCGCACGATGCGGAAGACGCCCCGGACCGGGATCTCATGGAAGAGTCGGTGCGCATCGACGTGGAGCGCGCCCTCGACGAGTTGGACACGCGCGAGGCTGAAATCACGCGCCTTTACTTTGGGATCGGCCACGAGGGCACCCACACGCTCGACCAGATTGCCGAGCGCTTCAACCTTAGCCGCGAGCGCGTCCGCCACATCAAAGACAAAGCCTTGCGGGAGCTCCGCTGGGGCCGCTACCTGTAGCGCTGCGCCTGCACACGGTGCGCCACCGCGCCCGCATTTCGGCGATTGCGGAACGGTTCGCTCCGGTTGCCGATTGACATACCCTGTTTAGCGATTTTTTTGAAGAGGGATGACAAGGCGATGAGTACCCCCCAAGTCAGCGATATCATGACCGAAGTGCCCGCCACGTGCTCCGTCGACGACGACGTGGGCACAGCGGCGAAGGCCCTGGCCGAACACGACTGCGGGGCGCTTCCCGTGGTGGAGGACACGTCGCCACGACGCCCGCGTGGCATGATCACGGATCGCGACATCGTGATGCGTACCGTCGCCGAAGACATCAATCCGCTCAAGATGAAAGTGGCGGACGTGATGACGAATGGGGCCCTCATCGTCAACGACGACGATCCAGTGGAAACGTGCCTGAATGTGATGAAGGATAATCAGGTGCGGCGCATCGTCGTGGTGGATGGCACGGGCGCGTGTTGTGGCATCGTCTCGCAGGCCGATCTGGCCCGCCATCTCAATCCCGCTCCGGTGGGCGACATGGTAAAGCAGGTATCCCAGCCCATGGAGCAGGCCTCGGCGCCGGCGGGATAGCGCTGTAGAGGGGCGCGTGCGTGGCGGCCGCAGCGCCGCGCACGCGCCCCGGCGGTCACGCGGAAGGGCACATGGCTTGCAGGGCTTCGGCGTCGTGCGGGGCCTGGCCGCCGGCCGTGTTGTCGAAGTAGCAATACACGTCGGTGCCCGACCGGCGCCACGTGGCAATCGCCCCGGCCCACCCCGCGAGGGTCTCCTGATCGTACCCGCCCCGGTACGGCTCTTCGAGCGGCCCATGCAGGCGGATGTACGTCCAGTCCGTCGTGCGCTCTTTCGGCACCGTGCGGCCTCGAAAGTCGTAGATGCAAAACGCCGCATCGTGCTGGCGCAGTAGGCCAAGCGCCTCGGGCGTGATCCACCGCGCATCGCGCAGCTCGAAGGCGTGCCGGTAGCGATCCGACAGGGCGTTCAGAAAGCGCGCCAGCCGCTCGGCGTTGAAGCGCCAGTTGGGCGGAAGCTGGAAGAGGATCGGCCCCAGCGTGTCGCCCAGGATGGAGGCGCGCTCGTACAGGGTATGCAGCGGCTCCTCGGGGTCCTTCAGCTTCTTGAAGTGCGTGATGTAGCGGTTGGCTTTGAACGCGAACGTAAAATCGGCAGGCACGGCCTCCCGCCAGCGCACGAGCGTCTCCTCGGCCGGCAACTGGTAGAAGGAATGGTTGATCTCGACGCTGCGGAAGCGGTGGGTGTAGGCCTCCAGCCAGCGCTCGGTCGCCAGCGCCTCCGGATAAAACGTCCCGCGCCAGTCGTCGTAGTTCCAGCCGGACGTGCCAATGTGCAGCGTACCGGACATAAGCGTTCGGGCTTGGGGGCAAGAAGAACGGGAGAAGAGAAGCTGGGTGGCATCACGGCGGCGGTTGGCGGGCCGGCGAGTAGTACCCGGTGCGGCCCGACACGGTGACCGTCTCCAGCGGGGTCCCGGAATACGGATCCTTTTGATCGCCCTGCCGGTGCGGGAGCATAAACCGATCGGCCGGCAGGGCATCTGGATCGGCCTTGCCGTCGATGGCCACGTCAAGCACCTCACGCTTCGCGTCGAACAGCGAGGACAAGGCCTCGTCATCCAGCGCTGAGACTTGGGTCCGGGGATGGATGCGGCACCGGCGCAACCCGAACGGCTCCGAGATCCCGACGGCCTCATCGCAGCACGACCTCCATGCCGTCGTGCGCGATCTGGGCCTCGACGCCGCGCTCGGTAGCGAACTGGTTGACCTTCTCTTGCATCTCGTACGTGTCGCCCTTGATGATCTCGGAGCCGCAGTGCGTGAAGAGGGCCCTCGGGACGCCCTCCTCTTGGCACCAGGTCAATTGCGTGCGCACGGGCGTGTGTCCGATCAGATGGTCGTTCTGCGTCCGGACCATCGAGCGGGTGAGGGTGGCACCGTCTCCGATGTAGCATGTGGCCTCGCGCAGGGCCGCCGCCCGGTCGTGGATGTACACCACGTCCGGGGCATACGTGACGGTCACCACGCCCGCCGTGATGCGATAGGCCACGGCCGGGCAGCGCGTCGAGTGCTCGACCGGAAAGGCCTCGAACCGGATGCCTTCAATGGTGAAGGGATCGCGGGGGGTGACCGTGCGGCGCGCGTCGAGCGGGTAGGCGTCGATGGCGTCCCAGGTGGCCGCCGTGGCCCAGACGGGACCGGGCGCGCCGTCCTTGAGGCCCCACGCATGATCCGGATGGGCATGGGTCAATACAATGGCGTCCGGACCGATGGCCGGGACTCGGCCGCGCCAGTCCTCGCCCGCGTCCACCATCACGGCCGTGCGGTAATACTCCACGAGCAGGGCGCTGTGTCGGTGGTGGCGTTCGGAACGCACCTCGGTGTTGCCGCGGGTGCCGAGAAACGTGCACTTCATGGCGAGGCCGACCTTGGTGTGCCTTCTGCGCCCATTCGATGCCCCACCTGCAGCGTGCCGTTACCCGGGCTCGCGCAGGTCCTCGCTGGTCACGGTGCGGTTGGCTTCCTCCAGCAGCTCGATGACCTCCTCGTCGGTCGTCTGCTCGAAGTGCTCGTACCACTGCCCGACGGCCCCGAAGGTGCGCAGAGCATGCAGGCAGACGAGTTCATCCACGTCGTCCTGCAGCTCGGCGAGTGACTGCACGGCCCCCACCGGGACCGCCAACACCAGCTGTTCCGGCGCCAGGTGGCGCGCTGCGCGGATGGCGGCCTTTGCGGAAACCCCCGTAGCCAATCCGTCATCGACGAGGATGGCCGTGTGCCCTTCCAGAGCGGGCAGATCATCGTCGCCATTGTAGCGGCGGTGGCGCTCCTGCATCGTCTGACGGGCGCGCGCGGCGGCTTGCTTGAAGTCCGCCTCGGACAATCCGACCTCTTCGATGGCCGCGTCGGAGCGCACCGTTACGCCGGGCGCAACGGCTCCAACGCCAAACTCCGGTTGCAACGGC
>JAAAPH010000240.1 GCA_009908415.1 Bacteroidota bacterium | reverse complement strand
GGGTCGAGGCGCGCGTGACGCCCACGCTGTCCGACGACGAGCGGCGGGCCCTGCAGGCGTCGGCCGAGACGCTCAAGCAGAGCCGCAGCGGGCTGGCGTTGTGAAAAGAGGCCCGCGCGCTTACGCACGGGGATCCCCCGCTGGATCAGAATGATCTCAACATTCCCTGACTGTCATCCCGGACTTGATCCGGGATCTCTTCGGGATAAATATCTCTTTCCCGTGGAGATCTTGAGTCAAGCTCAGGATGACACAAAAGGTTGAATGAAATGTTGAGGTCAACCGCAATCACCCAGTCGGCAGCTCCGGCTTTTTGACGTTGGCGGAGCCGTCGCCCGTGGCTTCGGAGGCGCCGTCGCTGGCGGCGTCGGCCGCATCGTCGGCCTCCTCGTCCCATTCTTCGATGGCCTGGAGCACGGCATCGACAATCTCGTCTTCGTCGACCGTGCCGACGACCTCGCCGTGCTTGAACAGGTGCGCGCGTCCCCGCCCCAGCGATACGCCGAGGTCGGCGCCCGAAGCTTCGCCCGGGCCATTCACGGCGCAGCCCATGAGCGCCACGTTCAGGTTCTTGTCGAAGTTGCGCTCGGCCACTGCCGCCTCGACCTCCTCGACGATCGTGAACAGATCGCCCACGAGGCGGCCGCACGTGGGGCAGGCGATGATGTTGACACCGGGCCGCCCGATGCCGAGCGACTTCAGGATCTTGTGTCCCAGCTTTACCTCTTCGACCGGATCGGCCGCGAGCGAGACGCGGATCGTGTCACCAATGCCGTCGGCTAGGAGCGCGCCGATGCCGATGGAGCTCTTGACCGTGCCCGATTTCAGCGAACCGCTCTCCGTCACGCCCAGATGCAGCGGGTAGTCCGTTTCGTCGGCTACGAGGCGGTACGACTGGATCATCTTGTACGGGTCGGAGTGCTTCACCGAGATTACCACGTCTTCGAAGCCGTGCTTCTCGCAGATCTCGACGTGGCGCATCGCGCTCTCGAACATGGCCTCGGGCTTCGGGTAGCCGTGCTTCTCCATGATATCGTCCTCCAGCGAGCCGGAGTTGACGCCGATGCGGATGGGGATGCCGGCATCTTTGGCGGCGAGCAGCACCTCACGCTCCCACTCGGGCTTGCCGATGTTGCCCGGGTTGATGCGCACCTTGTGGATGCCGGCCTCAATGGCCTGCAGCGCGTACTGGTAGTTGAAGTGGATGTCGGCCACAATGGGCACCGGCGCGCCCTGCACAATGTCGGCGAGGGCGTCGGCGTCTTCGGGGCGCGGCACCGCCACACGCACGATGTCGGCGCCGGCGTCGGCCAAGCGCTCGATCTCGTCCAGGCAGGTGTCCACCTCGTGCGTCTTCGAGACGGTCATCGACTGGACGGAGATCGGCGCGCCGCCTCCGATCTGCACGTCGCCAACGTGAACGGCGCGGGTGTCTCGACGGGAGATTTCCATGGTGTGGGGAGCTTGTCGGAATGCGGGTGGTCAGCGCCCTATACGAGCGGTTCGGTGAAAGGCTCCACGGGGACGATTAGGGAATTGTGAGATTGGCGATCGGGGGATGGGTCGTCATCCCCCAATCACCCAGTCGTCCACTCACGGGCCCTGGCTGGCTTCGTGAAGGATGCGTTTCTCCTCCTCGCTCAGCGCATCGTAGCCCTGCTCGCTGATCTTGTCGAGGATGCGGTCGACCTCCTCTTCGGCGGCCTGCCGTTTCCCGCGGCTGGCACGCGACGAGCCCGCCTCGGCGTCGGCGGACGCGGCGGGCTCGCCCCCGCCCGTCAGCCAATCTTCCAGTCGGTCGACCCACGTCTTCTTTTTCTTCTTGGAGCGCCGCTTGCGTCCCCCGACAAACATCTGAGCCCACGAGGTCACATCGACGCCGGTGCGCTCGGCGCGGGCAAACAGGAAGCCGCCGAGGGCGCCGCCCCAGTGCGCCGAGATGGACGAGCTGCCGCCCGTCAGCGCCAGCAGGAAATCAATAACCAGAAAGGCGATCACGATGTAGAGCAGCTTCCACGTGCCCAGGATGAAGAGCCGGATCTTCTTGTACGGGTAGAGGATGCCAATGGCCAGGAGGAGGCCCACGACCGAGGCCGAGGCGCCGTGCACTACGCCTGCGAAGAGCCCGATGCCCGGCAGCAGGTTGTACAGGATGACGGTTAGCAGTCCCCCTCCCACGCCCCCAATCATGTACAGGGCAAACATGCGCTCGGCGCCGTGCATCTCCTCGTATTCCTTCCCGATCCAGTACAGCCAGAGCATGTTGAAGCCGATATGGATCAGCCCAGGCAACCCGCTGCTGAGGTGCAGGAAGTTGTACGTGATGAGCTGCCACGGCTGCAACAAGATGCCCGGCAGACCTGGATTCAGCGCGAGGTGGTTCCAGACGAACCCCTCGATGGGGTCGAACAACCGCAGAATCTGCCACGCGAGATAGGCAACAATGTTAATCGCGAGCAGCGCCCGTAGTACCGACGGCTGGGCGTAGTACCAGGTTCGAAACTGATTCACAACCGTCTCTCTGTTTGGCCCAAATCAATTGGATATCCATTGGATCGTGGAGCAGCACGCGGCACTCATGCGGGACCACGCGCGCTCAACATAGGGTCTTACCATCCACAGCGCGCAGGGTTTTCCGTACCAAGAGCGACTTCGCCCCCTTGCCCCGCTACCAATGCATCCGTTGCTTCGGCTGGACGGGCAGCTTCCCGCGCCAGTATTGGATCATCGCGAACCCGAACAGCATGCCGCCCAGGTGCGCGAAGTTAGCCACGCCAGCCTGCGTGCCCGAGAAGCCGGCCCACAGCTCCAGCACGCCCAGCCCGATGACGAGCCACTTGGCCTTGATGGGAAACAGAAAGTACAGATAAATGGGCTGATTGGGAAACATCATGCCGAAGGCGAGCAGCACGCCGAACACGCCGCCCGACGCCCCGATGGTGGGCACCGGACTCGTGATAAAGAACAGGTGCGTGATGGCCGCGCCGACCACGCACACAAAGTAGAACAGCGCAAAGCGGTTCGAGCCCCATCGGTTCTCGATCTGCACGCCAAACATCCACAAGGCGAACATATTGAACAGGATGTGGCCGAAGCTTCCGTGGAGGAAGGCGTACGTGACGAGCTGCCAGGGCCAGAAGCCCGGGATATTCCCCACGCTCCCGAAGATGGTGTATCCGATGTCCGGGGCCCCCACGGGATACAAGGCCAGCACGTTGAGCACGCGCCCGAGCAGCGTCGTCCCCGTGGACTGCGTCACCACCTGCGCGAAGAAGAACAGCCCGTTTAGGATGAGGAGGTTCTTGATGACAGGCGGAAACACAGAAAACTGCGTCGGGGGACGGTAGTAGGACTGCCGGGCCATGCGCGTCGGGAGCAAAGATGGGACGGTACGTCGTGTGAAGCGCACCCTGGCGTGGATTGCTGTGGGTGCCTCAACAACATGATGCTACGGAGGAGCAGCGCGGTTCGTGCCTCGCCCCGACGAAAAGATTTAGCTAATTTTTAAACTACCGGGAAGGGCGCGTAGGGAATGGGAAGGCGAGGCGCAGAAAGCCCCATACCCGCCGGACCCCATGCAGGCGTTGAGCACGGGGACCCCGTGGGGTGGACCCTAAAGGACAATTCCCGACCTTCCGTCTGTGCTCTGCTGCACGCCCGCCTGTCCTCTTCCCCCAATTTCCCCCTCCCGATCCTTGATCCTCTTCGTTTCTGACCTTCATTTTGGGCAGCACGACGCCGCGACAGAGCGCGCGAAGGAAGCCGATCTCATCCGCTGCCTCCGCGCGCACGAGGACGACGTCGACCACCTCTACCTGATGGGGGACGTCTTCAACGAATACATCGAGTACCGGTATCTCATCCCGAAAGGGTGGATCCGCTTTCAAGGGCTGGTGGCCGCCTGGACCGACGCCGGGACCCCTGTCACGTACCTCGCCGGCAACCATGACCCCTGGCATCGCGACTATTTTTCCCGCGAGCTCGGCGTGCGCATGGTCTACGACGCCGTCATCGAGCCGACGCCCGGCCCGGTCGTCTACTGCGCACACGGGGATGCCGTGGCCACCCAGTCCAGCGCCTACCCGTGGCTGCGACCGTGGCTGCGCCATCCGATCCCCGTGGGGCTCTATCGCGCCCTGCTGCCGGGCGATGCGGGCTTCCGCCTGGCGCGCTGGGTGAGCCGCGCCATCCACAAGGACGAACCCGACCCGGACATCATCGCTGCGCTACGCGATCATGCCCACGCCGTGGTCGCGTCGACGGCGGCAACGCTGGCCGTCATGGGCCACAGCCACGCGCCCGAGCTGATCACGTGGGCCGAGGGATGTTACCTGAACACCGGAAACTGGTACGAATCTCGCACCTTCGGTCGTTTGGATGACGACGGCGTGCGCCTTCTTCGATGGAACGGACAGCGCGCCGTCGACATTGAAGCGGCGCAGGTGCCCCGGTGAGCTTTCCACGGCGAACGGAGCGGCGGTGCTTCGCATGTTTGCACAGATTTCCACCTGCTACTAGTTCGACAACCCCATGTCCGACGAGTGGTCATACTCTGACGAGGAGCTCAACGAATATTTTCAGGACCCGTCCCAGCGGCGCCCCGAGGGCGACGGTCCCAACGAGAGCTCCTCGTCTAGCAACCCCGTGCGGCGCTACTTCGAGCGGCGCTTCGACGACCCCGACAAGGTGCAAGCCGCGTACGTGCTGTCGGTCCTCACCGGCCTGGTACTCGCCGGGACGCTCACGTTGGCCCTCTACATGATGTCGCTGACGGGGAACCTGCCGTCCACGCAGAGCCTGGAAAACCCGCAGTTCCAACTCGCGACCGTCGCCTATACGGCCGACGGCGAGGAGCTGGCCCGCTACGCGCGGCAGAACCGCTCGTGGGTGAACCACCGCCAGATCTCGCCGCATGTGATCGACGCGCTCGTCGCCACGGAGGACCACCGCTTTCAAGAGCACTGGGGCATCGACCTGCAAGGCATCATGGCCGCCGTGGTGGACGTGATGACCGGCGGCGGACTCCGCGGCGCCTCCACCATCTCGCAGCAGCTGGCCCGCAACCTGTACAACGAGCAGATCGGGCGGGCGGTCACGATCAACCGGAAGCTGAAGGAAATGATTACCGCCGTCCAGCTCGAACGGCGGTACACGAAGCGCGAGATCATCGAGATGTACCTCAACACGGTCGAGTTTGGCTACAACGCCTTCGGCATCCAGTCGGCCGCGCAGACGTTCTTCGGCAAAGACGCCTCGGAGCTAACGGTCCTCGAATCGGCCACGCTCGTGGGCATGCTGAAGGGCGTCACGCTCTACAACCCGGTGCGCAACCCCGAGCGCTCGCAGACGCGCCGCAACGTGGTGCTCATGCAGATGGTGCGCAACGACGTCATCTCGCAGGATTTCTACGACAAGAACCACGACAAGCCCGTCGACGCCGAGTACTTCTCGTCGGAGCTGTACGCCAGCATGGCGCCGTACTTCGCCGAATACGTGCGCCAATGGATGGAGGATTGGACCGAGCAGAACGGCCACGACCTCTACTCGGAGGGCCTTCGGGTGTACACCACGCTCGACTCGGACCTGCAAAAAATCGCCAGCGCGTCGGTCGACTCGCAGATGCAGGCGCTCCAGAACGTCGTCGGTTACGAGTGGAGCCAGCGCGACAGCAGTCACTACAGTACCACCCTGACCGACTACTTCGACCTGCCGGAGCACGACCCGTTCAGCTACTTCTGGTCGGCGAAGAAAGACGTCGTCCACGCCTTCATTCGGGAAACGCCGCACTACGACCAGCTGCGCGACCAGGGCCTGAGCGAAGACGACGCGCTCTCTCAGCTCTACAACGACGAGGCGTTTGCCGACTCGCTGCGCGCCACGAAGATGCGCCTCGAAGCGGGGCTCGTCTCGCTGGACCCGCGCAACGGGCACGTGAAGACCTGGGTCGGCGGGCGCGACTTCCAAAGGGACAAATATGACAAGGTCGCGATCGCCAAGCGGCAGCCGGGCTCCACGTTCAAGCCGTTCACGTACACGGCCGCCATCGACAACGGGTACTCGCCCTACTACCAGCTGCTCGACAGCACGTTTACGTGGACGGACCCGTCGACCGACTCGACGTGGAGCCCGACGAACTTCGGCGCCTCATCCGGCCAGATGCTGACGCTGAGCCAGGGCCTCGCGAAGTCCTACAACACCATTACGAGCCGCCTCGTGCTGGAGGTGGGCCCGAGCAACGTCGCCTTCTACGCGCGCCGAATGGGCGTCAAGAGCGAGATGGCGGAGGTGCCGTCCATCGCCCTGGGCACGAGCAACGTCACGCTCCTGGAGATGACGGCGGCCTACAGCACGCTGGCCAGCGGCGGCCTCTACCACGCGCCGACCGCGGTCACCCGCATCGAGGACCGCTACGGCAACGTGCTCTACCAGTCGACCCCCGCCCCGGAGGAAGCCCTCTCCGAGCAGACGGCCTACACGATGGTCGACATGCTGCGCGGCGTGATCGACTACGGCACCGGCGTTCGCATCCGCGCTCAGTATCAACTGGGCGACTACGACCTCGCGGGCAAGACGGGCACGACGCAGCGCTCGGCCGACGGCTGGTTCATGCTCATGCACCCCGAGCTGGTCACCGGCGCGTGGGTGGGCTTCAACGACCCGCGGCTCACGTTCCGCACCGACTGGTGGGGCCAGGGCGCGCACAACGCGCTCATGCTGGTGGGCGACTACTTCCGCACCGCCGCGCGCGCCGATTCGGTGGGGATCTCCGACGCGGAGTTCCCGATGGTCGATTTCTACGCCAACGAGGAGACCATGCAGGACTCGGCCGTGGCCCCGAGCGATGAAGGTCGTGTGGGCTGGTGACTCGATTTTGGATTTTAGATTGTTGATTTTGGATGGTGTGTGACTGACGTCGCTACGCGAAGGCGAAATCTAAAATCCCAAATTCCAAATCTAAAATCGTGAAGCTTCTCCACACGGCGGACATCCATCTGGGCGCGAAGAATTACGGGCGGATGGATGCGGCCTCGGGCCTGAACACGCGCCTGCTCGACATGCAGCGCTCCTTCGACGTCATGGTGGAGCGCGCCCTCGACGAGGAGATCGACTGCTTCCTCTTCTGCGGCGACGCCTACCACACGGCCGACCCCACGCCCACGCAGCAGAAGATCTTCGCGCGCTGTCTCCAGCCCATCGCCGACGCGGGTATTCCCATCGTGCTCGTCATCGGCAACCACGACCACCCCGTCTCGCACGGCAAGGCCTCATCGCTCGACATCTTCCCGTTTCTGGACGGCGACATCCACCTGTTCACGCGCCCGTCGCTGAAGACGATCTCGACGAAGAGCGGCCCGCTGCAACTCCTCGCCCTGCCGTGGCCCATCCGCAGCCTCATCCTGACGAAAGAAGAGCACCGCTCGAAAGCCCCCGATGAGGTGCGCGCCTTCATCGAGCAGAAGTACGTCGAGTACGTGCAGACGGCGACGCAGACGATCAAGGACGAGAAGAACGGTTTTTCGCCCGACGTGCCCACCGTGCTCGCGGGGCACCTTACCGTGCAGGGCGCCGAGCTCGCCGGCTCGGAACGGACCAGCCTCATCGCGCGCGAGCCGAAGTTCACGGTGGGCCAGCTCGCCGTGCCGCCCGTCCATTACGTGGCGCTCGGGCACATCCACCAGCCGCAGAACCGCAACCCGGAGGGCGACATCCCTGTGATGTACGCCGGGAGCATCGAGCGCGTCTCGTTCAAGGAGCGCGGCGAGCGCAAAGGCTTCTACCTGGTCGACCTCGACCCGGCACGCGCGCCGGCGGCCGCTCCCACCTATGTCGAGACGCCGGCCCGCTCGTTCGTGGCCATTGACGTGGACGCGCGCGACGCTGAGGCACCGACCGAGCACATCCTCGACGCCATCGCCCGCCACGACCTGACCGACGCCGTGGTGCGGGTCCGCTACCGCATCGACGAGGAGCAGGTACCGCTTGTCGACACGCATCGCCTGCGCGACGCGCTGCAGGACGCCGACGTGATCGCCTCCATCGAGCGCACGGTGGACCCCGCCGAGCGCCAGCGGCGGACGGTCGTCACGCGCGAGTCGGACCTGGAAGACGCCATCCGCCAGTACGTGGGGCAGCACGACGAGTTGGAAGGGTTGGAAGACGACATGGTCGACGCCGCGCTGGAGCTCGAAGCCGCCTACGAAGCGGAACGGCGCGAGAACTAATCATTTCTATCCTTGTCCGGTTGACTAACGGGGCGCTTTCCCGCATCTTTAAACAAGCTCTTTCTTCAGCCCGGTGGGCCCTCCCCGCTCTGGCACCGTTCGCACGCCACTCACGAATTCAACAACGACAGTCATCTAAACCCGTGGATATCGAAGATCGGACCGTGGTGGTCCCCCGCAAGGAGAACACAACGAAAGACGAATCGCCCGTTGCGGTGTGGCCCCTCGTCGAATCGGCGCTGGATGCCATTGACGCCGACCCGTCCACCCGCGACGCCGCCGAGGCGGCCATCGCGTCGAGCGATGGCTGTGTGACCTTGGCCAACTACCTGATCAGCCAGGCGGAGTACGCGCCCAAGATGGACTACCGCTTCAAGGTCCCCCTGCTGGTGTACGCCACCGACCTGGACAAGGACGACGACGGTGCCACCTCCATCTATGACCCCGAAGAAGGCGCGCTCTTTTTCGAAACCGACGAGCACGAATTCCACTTCGACGTGGACAAAGACTGGACGGTCGACTGGAGAGAAGTCGCCGATCGCGTGCAGAAAGGCTACCAGTGGCAGGGCGTCGAAAACGAAGTGTGGGCCCTCGACTGGCTCATGGCCTACCAGGAGGTTCCGCTCGACGACTACATGGTCGGCGGCGACGAGGAGGAGGAAGAGTAACCCGCGCTGGGCTCGTTACGCATCGCGATGCACGCGGTACCCCGCCGCTTGGGCCGCCTCTTCGGCCGCGCGTGCCGCACGCGCCTGCTCGAATACGCCGTACACGGCACTGCCCGATCCGGATAGCGCGACGTAACCGGCGCCGGCCTCGTCTAGCAGCTCCCGCACAGCACCCACGGCCGGATACGCCTCAGCGATGGGCGCCTCGAAATCGTTGGCCAGTTCGGCCCGCCACCGCGCCAGATCGTTCGATCGCACGACCTCGGCCAGATCAGGCCGCCCGCCGGCGCGCGGCCTGACGAGCCCATAGGCCTCGGGGGTGGCGATGTGGACGTCGGGCACCACGACCACGAGTGCAAACGGCATCGCGTACGGCGCGCCGGCTGCGTCCTGAAGCGGCGTAAGCTCGTCGCCCCGTCCCGTCGCAAGCGCCGCCGGTCCATCCAGGAAGAACGGGGCGTCAGACCCGATCTGTGCGGCAATGGCGTGCAACGCTTCGGGGGACGCGTCCAGCCCCCACAGCGCGTCGAGCAGCTGCAGCGTGGTGGCCGCGTCGCTCGACCCGCTGCCCAGCCCGGCCCCGTACGGCACGTGCTTGTCGAGATGGAGCCGCGCGCCCCGTTCGACGCCGAACGCCGCCTGGAGCCGCTGGGCCGCCTGCAGGCACAGGTTGTTCGCGTCCGTCGGCAGCTCGGGGTCGGAGCACGTCATCGTAAGCGCATCCGCCGGGGCGACGGTGATGCGGTCCGCCCACCCAATGCGATGCATCACCGTTTCGATGGCGTGATAGCCGTCGTCGCGCTTCCGCAGCACGTGCAGGCCCAGGTTGATCTTCGCCGGCGCCGCCCGCTCAAGCATTCGGGTTGAAGGGGGGAACGTTGAAGGGGGGAAGGTTGCGTTGTGGGTGTTGGGTTGAGCGTTGTAGGTTACCAACGCTGGACCCTGGACGCGAAACACTCAACTCACTCCGTACCGGTGGAGCCGAAGCCGCCGGGTCCGCGGACGGTCTCTTCCAGGGCGTCCCGCACGGCCCACTCGACGTGCGCGTGGGGGGCG
>JAAAPH010000385.1 GCA_009908415.1 Bacteroidota bacterium | reverse complement strand
CGGCAAGCTCGGCGAGGGCCTTGGCGAATCCTTCGTCGTTGGCCTTCTCGCCCGGTTCGAACCGCGTGTTTTCGAGCAGAATGACGCTGCCGTCCGGCATGCTATCGATCACGTCCTGAACGGCCTGGCCCGTCGTGTTGCTGGAGAAGCGAACGCGCTTGTCAAGCAGTTCCTCCAACCGTTCGGCCACGGGAGCGAGGCTGTACGACGGATCGGGCTGCCCGCCGGGCCGGCCGAGGTGGCTAATCAGGATGGCCTTGCCATTCGCGTTGATGATGGAGCGGATCGTGGGAAGCGCCGCCTCGATCCGCGTGTCATCCGCCACGGACTGCGTGCCATCGTCCGCTTGCGTGAGCGGTACGTTGAAGTCGACGCGCACCAGGACACGCCGACCGGAGACTTCGATGTCGTTCAGAGTGAGTTTATTCATGCCGGAAAGGAAGAGAGGTCCAGAAGAAGACAACGGCAAGATAAAACGCCAAAGGGAGAACGAACAAGCGTCGTTCTCCCTCGGCGGATCGGCAGCAGCACCCGGTTACGCCGGCTGTTGGGCCGCCTTCATCAGCCGCTCCACGGCGTCCACGGTGCGGTTCGCATAGCCCCACTCGTTGTCGTACCAGCCGATGAGCTTCACCATCGACCCGGACGCCATCGTCGACGGGGCGTCATAGATGCAGGAGTGCGGGTTGTGGATGATGTCAACCGAGACGAGCGGCTCCTCGCTGTACTCCAGGATGCCGTGCAGCGGGCCCGATGCGGCGGCCTCCTTGAAGGCGGCGTTCACGTCGTCGGTCGTCACGTCCGCGTCGAGGTTGGCGACGAGATCCGTGACCGAGCCATCCGGCACGGGCACGCGCATCGCCATCCCGTCGAGGCGGCCTTCGAGGTGGGGGAGGACCTGCTCGACGGCCTTCGCGGCGCCGGTCGTCGTCGGAATGATGGACTGCGCGGCGGTGCGGGCACGGCGGAGATCTTTGTGCGGCCCGTCCACGATGTTTTGCGACGAGGTGTAGGCGTGGATCGTCGTCATCAGTCCGCTCTTGATGCCAAATGCATCGTCGAGCACCTTCACCATGGGGGCGAGGCAGTTCGTCGTGCAGCTCGCGTTGGAGATAATGGTTTCGTCGCCGGTCAACACGTCGTCGTTGACGCCGAGCACGACGGTGGCATCGATCTCGCTTTTAGCGGGGGCCGAGATCACAACCTTATCCGCGCCGGCTTCGATGTGCTTCGAGGCGCCCTCACGCGTGCGGAAGATGCCGGTCGACTCGATCACCACGTCGCAGTCGAGGTCGCCCCAGGGCAGTTGGGCGGGGTCTTTTTCGTTGAAGACAGGAAACCGGTCGCCGTCCACGATGAGGGCGCCGTCTTCCACGGCCACATCGAAGGGCAGTTGGCCGTGCGCCGAGTCGTACTTGAGCAGGTGAGCCAGCGTGTTCGCGTCGGTCAAGTCATTGACGCCGACGATGTCGAAGTTGTGTTCTTGACGCTCGAGGATCGAACGAAAGACGAGCCGTCCAATTCGACCAAATCCGTTAATTCCGAGCTTGATGGCCATAACAGTGTGCAAGTGTGTGATAAGAAGGAATGTCGAGCGTGCCGCATTCGGAAGGGAATGTGGGCGCGACTCCGCAACGCATGATACACCGCATTTGTACGAACCTCAGCCCCCAGGGTCCAACCCCACTCAAAACTTAATAAAAACTGTGTGCAAAAACGTAGTGAAACCAGGTCGGCGCGTGGGGGGAGGAAACGAACGCGGGCCGGTGCGTTAAAGCGCTCGAATTGGAGCGGCGTGCTCTGGCTCCGGTGCCGTTATGCATTCCGGTCGTCCTCTAATTATCTTGCGCGCTGACCCATCGTGTTGCACAACGGTCTCGGTCGCGTGTATGGATCGCTTGCGCTCCCTCTTTTCTCGATCATTCATTCTTCGTTTATGTCTGCGCTCAAAACGTCTCAGTCCAAGGATACATCCTCTCGGAAAGAGCTCCGGGAGGACCGCATCGTCACGCTGTATGCGAAGGCTTGGATGTTCTTCGACGAGAACCGCAACCTGGTGTACGCCGGCCTGGCGGGCCTGGGGGTGCTGATGATCGGCATCGCAGGCTACGTGTACTACCAGTCGCAGCAGCAGGCCGAAGCCGAGGAGTTGCTCGCGCAGGTCGCTCGCACGTACGAGCAGGGCCGCTACCGCGAGGCGCTCGACGGCACGGGTAACGCGCAGGGCCTGCTGGCCATTGCTGAGAATTACGGCAGCACCCAGGCCGGCAACCTAGCCACGTACTACGCCGCCGATGCCCTCTATCGGCTGGGCGAGTACGACCGGGCGCTGGAGCTCTTTCGTGACTTCGAGAAGACGGATGACTTCATTGGGGCCAGCGCGTATGCGGCGCAAGCGGCCATCCACGAGACCCGCAGCGAGTACGAGGAAGCCGCAGCGTTGTACCAACAGGCCGCGGAGCAATTTCCCAATAGCTTGACGACGCCCAAATACATGATGGAAGCCGGACACGCCTTGGAGGAGGCCGGAGACTTCGACGCGGCCGTCGCGATGTACGAGCGCGTTGACGCGGAGTATGCCGACTCGGACCCGGCGCAGGACGTCCCGCGCTACATCGCCCGGGCGCGGGCCAAGCAGGTTAGCAGCGCGGCACCGAGCGGCTCCTGATCCCGACCTGCATCCTCCACGGATAACCCTTTAACTGCATGGCTGCTTCCATCCTGGTTGTCGATGACGAGGCCAGCATCCGTCGCACGCTCCGCGAAATCTTGGAATATGAGGACTATGCCGTCGACGAGGCGGAAAACGGGGAGCAGGCGCTGGCGGCGCTTCGCTCGTCGTCGTACGACCTCGTCATCCTCGACGTGAAGATGCCCGAGCCCGACGGCATGGACGTGCTGGAGGTCATGGCCGCGGAGATGCCGGAGGTGCCAGCCTTGATGATCTCCGGGCACGGCACCATCGAGACGGCCGTCGAGGCGACGAAGCTGGGCGCGTTTGACTTCATCGAGAAGCCGCCCGACCTGAACCGGCTGCTCGTCACGGTCCGCAACGCGCTGGACCGCGGGGAACTGGAGACGGAGAACCGCCGCATGCGGCAGACGCTCAGCGAGCAGCAGGAGGGCGACCTGACGCCCATCGTGGGGGAGAGCGAGGCCATCCAGGAGATCAAAGACACCATTGAGCGGGTGGCGCCTACCGAGGCGCGCGTGCTCATCATGGGCGAGAACGGGACGGGCAAGGAGCTCGTCGCCAAATGGATCCACCACCGCTCGGAGCGCCGCGAGGGGCCGCTCGTGGAGGTGAACTGCGCAGCCATCCCCAGCGAACTCATCGAGAGCGAGCTGTTCGGGCACGAGAAAGGATCGTTCACCGGCGCGACGCAGCAGCGCATTGGCAAGTTCGAGCTGGCCGACGGCGGCACGCTCTTTCTCGACGAGATTGGCGACATGAGCCTCTCGGCGCAGGCCAAGGTGTTGCGCGCCCTTCAAGAGAACAAGATCGAACGCGTCGGCGGCGACCGCAGTATTCCTGTGGATGTTCGGGTCGTGGCGGCGACGAACAAAGACCTCATGGCGGAGATCGAGGAGGGCAATTTCCGCGAAGACTTGTACCACCGCATCGGCGTCATCCTGGTCGACGTACCACCGCTGCGCGAGCGACGGGAGGACGTGCCCGTCATCACGAACTACTTTGCCGATCGCCTTGCGCGCCGCAATGGCCTAGCGCCCAAGACGTTCACCGACGAGGCGCTGCAGCGCCTCAAGCGCTACGAATGGCGCGGCAACGTGCGCGAGCTGAACAATGTGATCGAGCGGCTCCTCATCCTGAGCCGAGGCGACACCGTCGAGGCCGACGATGTGGACCGCTACATTCGCCCGGCGGGCGACAGCGACGGGCCGGGGCTGGCGCTCATCCACGAGTACGATGACTTCACCGACGCCCGCGATCAGTTCGAGAAAATCTTCATCCAGCAAAAGCTGGATGCGCACGATTGGAACGTGAGCCAGACGGCCAAGACGATCGGCATCCAGCGGTCGCACCTCTATAACAAGCTCAATAAGTACGGCATCGAGCGCGACGAATAATCCCAGTTGGAGGCCAGCAGGTTCTAGTTTGGCGGTTGAGCACCTGGCCCTCAGATCTTTCACGCTTCCTCCTGCAGTCCATCATGCCTCTTCTTGACGTCGACAACCTCGTGAAGCACTACGAGACGGGGGGCGAGGCACCGTTGGAGGTGCTGCGCGGCGTCACGATGGCCGTGGAGGCCGGCGACATTGTGGCCGTCATGGGAGAAAGCGGAACGGGTAAAAGCACGCTGCTGCACCTGCTCGGCGCGCTGGACCGCCCGACGAGTGGCACCGTCCGGTATCGGGACGACGATCTCTTCGAGAAGGATGACGAGGAACTGGCGCGGTTTCGCAACACGCAGATCGGATTCGTCTTCCAGTTTCATCACCTCCTGCCCGAGTTCACCGCGCTGGAAAACGTCGCCATGCCGGCGCTTATCCGTCAGCAAAACTTCGAGGACGTCCGCGGACGTGCGCTCAGCTTACTGGACACGCTCGGCCTCGCCGCCCGCGCCGACCACCGTCCCAACGCGCTGTCGGGCGGGGAGAAGCAGCGCGTGGCCATGGCCCGTGCGCTCATGAATGAGCCCGGCCTCGTCCTGGCCGACGAGCCCACCGGCAATCTTGACGCCCGCACCGCCGAGCCACTGCACGACGAGATCCTTCGCCTGAGCGAGGAGATGAACCAAACGTTTGTGATTGCGACTCACAACCCCGCACTCGCATCCATCGCGCGGCAGATCTATCGGCTGGAGGAGGGGCAGCTCGTCGCGGTCACGTCCGTGGACCCCTCGCTGCCGTGACCGCGCGTGCACCCAGAGCCGGTGCGTGAGCGATGGCTCCGACAGCGGCTCGCTACGACCAGCATCCGCCCCAACACCCGGCCCAAGTATGGTTACGCCGTAATTTTCAGTTTATGTTGAAACGGACGCGCGGTTGATGCGTGCTTTGAGTAGCCGCGACGCGCCGACGTCGCTCCCACCGCCCTTGTTCACGCAGCGCAACTCCCACGTCGTATGAACATCGACCTCTTAGAGACGGTTCGGCAAGAGATCATCTACCGCCCGCAGCGGTTCTGCGCCGCGCAATGGGCCTTCGCACGCAATACCCGTCGCGTGAAGGACGAGGGCGCCTCGCCGGTCGGGTTCAAGTGTTGCATTGCGGGTCACGTGCTTTTGCAAGGGGACCACTTCACCGAGCGGACCCTTCTCTTTCGGGGCGGCTTTCACGATGGGGAGCACCTCTGGCAGCGTGCGGGCGACGTCCTGGATCTCACCACGGCGCAACGCGATGAGTTGTTTTTCCCCAGCCAGTGGGATAAGCCGTACAAGCAGGACTATTACCTGTGTGGCCAGGATGAGGAGGCCGAGATCGCCGCGGCGTACATCGATCACTTCATCAGCAAGCACGCCGTGCCCGCAGAAGGGCCTGCGCCACTGCCCACAGCCTCCGAGTCGGCACGTCGCGCGCCCGATGAGCGAACGGCCGTCGCTGCCGAGTAGTCCGTCCAGAGCGCATCGGTTCGTCATGGACAAGAAGACGAGGCGCTCCTGAAGCGTGCTTGGTTCCTCCGTTACCGTCTAGCTCGGAGCCACTGCGTTGCAGGCAGAGGCTAACCCGGGTCAATGACATCCGCCGGGTGTTCGCCCTTCCGGCGCACGGTGGGGGGCGAGACAGCACGATGGCGTCCGCATCGGCCCGTTCGACCCCCTGATCGTGGAACTGTTTTGGCTGTACGTTGGGCCCGGCGCTGCCTACGTTGCGCTGGGCATTTCTCGTTAAACCAGACGCTACCGCCTCATGCAGCCGCTCGATTGGGCCATTGTCATCGGATACATGGCCGCCACCCTCGCGCTCGGCATCTACCTGTCCCGCCGCGCGTCGGGGTCGCTCGAAGACTTTTTCGTGTCGGGGCGTTCGCTGCCGTGGTGGCTCGCCGGTACGTCGATGGCTGCGACAACGTTCTCCGTCGATACGCCGCTCTACATTGCCGGTGTCGTCGGCGAGCGCGGGATTGCGGGCAACTGGGAGTGGTGGGCGTTCGGGATCGGGCACGTGGCGCTGATCTACATCTTTGCCCGCCTGTGGCGCCGCAGCGAAATCGTGACCGACGCCGAACTCACGGAGATCCGCTACGGCGGCCGCCCGGCGGCCATCCTGCGCGGGGTGAAGGCCTTTCTCTTTGCCGTGCCCATCAACTGCATCGGCATCGGCTACATCATGCTCGCTGCCGTCAAGGTGATTGGTGCGCTCGGCATCTGGGAGACCTTCGGTTTCGCAGAGGGCGCCCTCATCTGGGGGCTCGACCCGAAGCTGCTTACCATCATCGGCGTCACCGTGCTCGTCCTCCTGTACGCCGGCCTCTCGGGCCTCTGGGGCGTGGTGGCGACCGACTTCTTCCAGTTCTTCCTGGCGCTCTTCGGCGCGATCCTCGTCGCCGTCTTCGCCATTTCGAGCCCGCGCATCGGCGGCCTCGGGGGCCTCGTCGACAAGGCCCAGCAGATGACGGAGTTCGACGTGCTCTCCTTTATCCCGTTCACGCTCGACGGGGCCACCTGGCTCGGCGTGGGATGGAGCGCGTTCGCCGGCATTTCGGCGACCACGTTCTTCGCGTACGTCTTCGTGCAGTGGTGGACGTTCCGTCGCTCCGACGGTGGGGGCGAGTTCATCCAGCGCCTGGCGGCGGCACGCGACGAGGCCGAGGCCGAGAAGGCGGCGTGGTTCTTCAACGTGATGAACTACGTCGTGCGCACCTGGCCCTGGGTGCTCGTAGCGCTGGCCGCGCTCGTGTTGTACCCGGAGCTGGAAGATCCCGAGCTCGGCTATCCGATGCTCATGCTCGACTTTCTGCCCGTGGGCATCCTGGGGCTCGTCGTCGCTTCGCTCGTGGCGGCCTTCATGAGCACGGTATCCACGCAGATCAACTGGGGCGCGTCGTATCTGACGAACGACCTGTACCAGCGCTTCATCCATCCCGAGGCGTCGCAGGCCGAACTCGTGGCGGCCGGACGCGTCGCCTCCGTCATCATCGCCTTCTTCGGGGCGCTGGCGGCGTTCTTCGCCGAGAGCGTGGCCACCGTCTTCCGGCTCGTCATCGCCATCGGGACGGGGCCAGGCGTGGTCCTCATCCTGCGCTGGTTCTGGTGGCGGATTAACGCGTGGACCGAGCTTTCGGCCATGGTGGCCGGCTTCGTGGCTGGGTTGCTCACCACCGTGGTGCCTGTGCTTACGGTGGACGATTTCGGGCTGCGGCTCATTCTGATCACCCTCTTTACGGCGGCCGTGTGGGTCAGCGTCATGTACCTGACGGCGCCGGAGTCGCCCGAGACGTTGGAGCGGTTTTATCGCGCGGTCCGGCCCGGAGGGCCGGGGTGGGAGCGGCAGCAGCAGGCCACCGGCCTGGTGCCGGCGCAGTCGCTCAAGCAGAGCCTCCTACGGACCGCGGCGGCCGTGCTCGTGCTTTTTGGGGCGATGTTTGGCGTCGGGGGCTTGCTCCTGCTGCGATGGGACGTGGCCGGGGCCATGCTCGTTATTGCCGTCGTTGGCGCGGTGGCGCTGCAGCGGCTTCGCCCGGCCCGGGTCACGGCGGCTTGAGCGGCATCGAGGGGGAGACAGAGCCCTGAATCGCCCATCGAGCAGCCTGGAGTGACGTGATCGCGCGGCGTTCCCGGTCCGTTGTCGATGCTCTCCGCGCGCAGCGCAGACCGATTGGTTGACGACGCTGTAATGGATGAAGGGTTGCGGTTCAAAACAGAAACACGACCGCGACATTTTTCATTGTATCGATCGGTAGTTCGCTACTACAGACCATCCGATCATGCCCTCTATCCAATCGCTTCCGCTCTTTCCGCTCGGGCTCGTCCTGTACCCGAACGAGCGGCTCCCGCTCCACATCTTTGAGGAGCGGTACAAGGATCTTACGCAGTATTGCCTGGAGAACGATGCGCCATTCGGCATCGTCTTCTCCGAGGAGGGGGAGCTTGCGACGACGGGTAGCACCGCCCGCATCCGTGAGGTAGTCAATCAGTATGCGGACGGGCGTATGGACATCATGGTCGAAGGCGAGCACCGGTTTCGGTGGAACCAACTCCATGAAGAGAAAAGCTACCTCACAGCCGACGCTGAACTGATCGAAGAGGAAGACAGTGACGTCGACCTTTCGCTGAAGGAGCGGGTCATCACCCAGCACATGAAGCTGCTGGAACTGGCCGGCCGCACCGTCCGCCCGTCGCTGTACGAGGACGTCGATTACCTCTCTTTTGTGCTGGCCCAGAACGCCGGGCTCGACACGCCGCAGAAGCAGTCCGTCCTTGAACTGGACACCGAGAACGACCGCATCGAGTACCTTATCCATCATTTCGAGGAGCTGATCCCTCGCATTGAGCAACGGGAAGACGTCCAGCGGCGCATCCGGTCGAACGGGCACTTTAAGGACTTCCCCCCTGAGGAGGTGTAGGAGCGTCCGGAGACGCCGGGGTTCTGCAGAAACGGTTCCTCGTTGTTTTTTGCCGGGGAATTTGGGATGTTAACCGCTCGCTGGCTTCGTCCATGATCTACGGTGGGATGCCCGAAATCGGCCCGTACACTCTTCACGCCATCGAAACCGGTCGCTTCGCGCTGGATGGTGGCGCCATGTTCGGCATCATCCCGAAGCCGTTGTGGGAACAACGCATTGCACCCGACGCCCGCAATCGGATTCCGCTCCACATGCGGTGTCTGCTGGTCCAGGGACACGGCCGTTGCATCCTCATTGACAGCGGCATCGGCGACAAGTACGGCGACAAGTTTGCAGGCATTTACGCCATCGATCACGCATTTGCCACGCTGCAGGGATCGCTCGACCACGTAGGGGTGGCGCCCGAGGACGTGACGGACGTGATCCTCACGCATCTGCACTTTGATCATTGTGGCGGCAGCACACAGCGGAGATCCGACGGCACGCTGGAGCTGACCTTCCCGAACGCACAGCACTATGTCCAGCATGCGCACTGGGAGTGGGCCCAGGCGCCGAATGCGCGTGAAAAAGGCTCCTTCCTGGACGAGAACCTTGCGCCGCTGGCCGAGTCGGGCCAACTGCAGTTCACCGATGGGGAGGAAGAGCTCTTTCCTGGCATCACCGTGCACCCGGTGCACGGTCACACCGAAGCGCAGCAGACTGTAAAAATTTCCGATGGCGGGGAGAATACTCTCGTCTTCGTGGCGGACTTATTGCCGACCACGGCGCATCTGGCCCCGGCGTGGAATATGGCATACGACGTGCGGCCTCTGATGACGATCGATGAAAAGATGGATTTCCTCACCGATGCCGTGGACCACGGATGGGATTTGTTTTTCGAACACGATCCCGAAGTCGTCGTCGCAAGCGTGAAGCGCACCGAGCGGGGCATCGAACCGGTCGATCGCCGTCCCTTGACGGAGTTATAGCACTACCCGTTCAGCACCCAGGATGCGTCAGACTATGAGTAGCAATGAGCCCCAGGAGCATTCCATTCGGGTCGACGAAGTTGGGCCGCGTATAGCGAAGGTTCATCACGACCTCAAAAATCCGTTGTCTATTATCTGTGGAAACGCTCAGTTTCTGCTGGAACTACATACCGTTCTGGAACTTGATGAGGACGTGGTTTCTTCAATCCAAGACATCGATGAGGCGGCCCGGGAACTAGAGGATGCGCTCGACCGCCTTGTCACGTTGCGTGAATCTATCGCCGCGTCGTAAGAGCCTAGCGGGTCGTTCGGGCTTGAGCCTTGAGAAAATGAGTCGTACATTTATTCCAGGGTGGCGGCGCTCACGGAGCCTCTTCCCCGTTTTGTCCAACAAATCTTCCTGACTATTGAGTCCAACGCTACACACCAACTGAGGAGCCTAGCGCGGGCCCCG
>JAAAPH010000008.1 GCA_009908415.1 Bacteroidota bacterium | reverse complement strand
CAGCGCACCGCGGCAGGCGCATCCGCGGGCGCGGCGATCTCGTCCTGCACCCGCACCGCCTGCCCGTCGACCAGCGCGATGCCCCGCTGCGCCGCAGCCAGTTGGCCCGCGTACACCGCGCTCAGATCCAAGATCGTGTGCGGCGTCGCGCCCTCGCCCTCGTGCTTCACCACGTCGGCAAAGCCGTCGACCCGCTGCCGTTCGCCGTTGACCACCAGCGTGTTGTGACTGAAGTTGTTCAGTCGGTAGATTGACCAGCGTTCGCTGTCCTGTTCGAAGTTCCACAGGGCGATGCCGGCTTCCTCCAGGGGATGGTAATCCGGGCGCTTCAGGTCCAGGCCCCACCGCACGCCGTCTGCCTCCATCACGAACGCGCCAGCGTCCATGTGCGCGTGGGCACCCCCAGCGGTCCCGCCCTCAATGCCGATGAACGCGGCTTGCTCGTCCCAATCGCTCCGATGCAGCCCGAGGGCCAGAGGACCGGTGTCCTGGTAGTGAAGCGAAGTGGGTACAGCTTCCGCCTGCATGTGCTCAGCGTCCGTCCAGATGAGCAGCATGGGCAGCAGGCGACCATCCGGGCGTTCGCCGCTGGCGGCGACCTGTGCAAGCTTGCGCCGCTCCATCCACAACAGCCCCGGCCGATCCAGTTGACGGGCGAACCAGTGCATGGCGGGCGCGAGGCGCGGGTTGATGCCCGAGTCGCTGAAGCTAAACAGCTGGAGCGTCGGCGCATGCGCGTGCAGGTAAAAGTCGGGCGATTTCATGAACGGCTCGATGGTGGTCAACCCAAACGTCGAGCCCAGCGCCGTTTCGAGTGCATCGAGAAAGAGGACGTTGTAGTGCGTGCCGTACGACCAGTACGTGGGGCCTTCGACATAACCGCCATGGGGGCCGTACGCCGCCATGGGAATGCGCACGTTCTCAACGGCCCGCTCGATCACGTCGGTGGCCAATGTCGGCGCGTGATCCATGACGGCCAGCGCGCCCAGGGTGAGCCCGCCGTGGCAGACCTGATTCCAGTTGTTCTCATCGCTAATCCACCAGTACGCCCGCTCGAAGGATGCCTTGAGTCCTTTCTCGATGATCGCCTGCCGGATGGTCTGTCGTGACGTCTCGCTCAGCGCGTCGTGCACCCAGTCGTAGCCGATAGCGAGGGCGGCCGTCATCTCGCCCACATCGAGAAAGTGGCTGGGATTCCAATCCGTGAACTCAGCGGCGGCGAGCATCTCGGCCTCGGCGCGCTCGGCGTAGGACGCCTCGCCCGTCATGCGGTACATGAACGATAGGTAGGTGATACGCTGCAGTGCGGTCCGCGACACGCCCAAAAGCCGCCGCCCCTCCAGCTTGCGCTCGACGGGCGCCTGTGCCAGAGCGGCGTCGGCCCCGGCGGCCACGGCCTCGTAGATCGGTCGTAGCAGGGGGACTTGAACGTTCTGCTCGACGCGGTCCGCATCGTCCGCGGCAAACAGCAGCCGCGGGTGGGGCGTGTCTGCCGCGGCCTTGACGCGCCCCGCCACGTCCGACTGCGCCTGGGCGGGAACGGTCAGCACGGCCGCTACGAGGAGTGCGGCCAGTCCGTGGACGGCCAGCGCAAGGGCGATGTCAGCAACGGATGATGAGACATTCATGACGTCAACAGCTTGCGAGAAAGAACGTCGAAACGGTCATTGGATGGCGTCCGGCTCGGGGGCAAGCGCCGCTGTCCATCCTGCGCGTAGCACGGCGGATGTTCTCGTGCGGACCGATCTGAGGATCGCACAGCTCCCGCGCCCGCACCTCGCTCGCCGCGCGAGCGCTCCCTCGACGCAGCCCATCGCTTCCCATGAGGCTCCTTCGTTCATGGATATTCGAACTGCCGCTTCCAGAGCGCGGCTGGAGTCTGCGCGGCCGGATCGTAGGGCCGCAGCCCGATCCGAAACCGAACCGCCTCCGGCCGCACGAGGGTCTCCGCGACCGGCGCGTGAAACTTCGTTCCGGCCCCCAGGTGCGCGTGGTCAAGCATCACGGTCGTCGCGTCCTTCGTGCGGAGTGCGCCATGGTGTTCCGCCTCAGCCAGGTTGGCAAAGGGATTGACGCCCAGGGCAAATGGCGCGTCGGCGAACGCCGCGAGGCCCACGCCGTTGCCCGTCAAAGCGGCCCAGCGCGTGTCCATCTTGAGGCCGTGGGCCTGCGGCGGCATGAACGGCTCAAACTGATCGACGACGCGTCCCTCGTACACGCCGACGCGCATCCCGCCGGGCCGATCCGGGAACGTTCCACCGGGCCCGCGGCCGTACCACTGCACGCGATCGAGCGTCGTCGGCACGTCGAAGGCCAGCCCGACGCGCGGCAACCACGTGACCGCCGACCGCAACTGCTCCGTCGGTCGGGCATCGACGGTCAACAGCACATCCCCGCTGCCGAGCACGACGTACTCGTAGGTCACCTCCGCGCGTGGCGCTCCGGCCCCACGCACCGTGCTTTCCACGGTGATCCGGACGGCGCCATCGGCCTCCATCACCTCGACCGACTGCGTCTCGTGGCTGAGGTCGTGGAGCCCCGCCGCTCGCCAATTGGACGCGGGCTTGCCCTGGGGACGGTTCCGCGTGTCGTTGAGGATCGGCGCACGCCAAAGGTTGAGCCGCGGCCCCGCGGCAAGCACCTCGGTGCCGTTGTAGACGAGCGAAGTGAGCGTTCCCTGCGCCTCGTCGAACGCGTACTCGAAGCCGTCCCCCGTGACGGTGATCGTGCCGTCGGATTCCTCCACCGAGAGCGCCGGCAAGTCGGCCGCGTCGATCGTCGGGGCCGGGGGCACATCGAACGGCACGGCAAGGCGTTCGGTGGCCATGGCGTACCCGGCATCGGCATACGGTTGGTCATTGGCCAGGCGGAGGCGGACGGTCAGCCAGTACTCGGTGCCCGGCTCGAGCGTCGGCTCCTCGAACGGGACGGTCACCTCGGCCCACTCGGCCGGCGGCAGGTCCAGGCCGAGCATGCCGGCCTGCAGCGTCTGGCCGTCGGCAGAGAGCGTCCACTCGATGTCGTACGTGTTGAGGTTAGTAAACGCGTGGTGGTTGCCGATGGCCACGCGTCCATTCGCGAGGTCGACCGGAATCACAGCGAACGGCTGGTGCCCTTCCTTGACGGCCGCAAGCTCCGGGTACGGTGTGCGATCGCCGGCCACGAGCCCATCGGTACCAGCGGGGTCATGGAGCGGGGGCTGGCCGGGCCGCTCGTTGATCTGATCGGCCCAGTCCCAGATGAATCCGCCCTGCAGCAGCGCGAGGCTATCGGGCGGATTCGGATCCGGCGGTTGGATCATGTCCCAGAAGGTGTGGAAACTGCCCATCCCGTTGCCGAAGGCATGCCGGTACTCGCCCATGATGACCGGCTTGTCCGTGGTGTTGGCGAGGTTGGCCAGTTCCGTAACGGTCGGATACCGGTTGCCGTCGATGGGCGAGTACGGAGCCGTCGCATTCGCGTTGTCCTGATGGTACAGCAGGTAGTGCCCCGGCATGCTGTCGGCCACGGCGGCCATCTGCTCGTGCGCGGGGCCGAACCCGGCCTCGTTGCCCGTCGACCACGTGAAGATGGACGGCCGGTTGCGGTCGCGCTGCATCATCCGCCGGAAGCGCTCGACCATCTGCGCGTGGTACTCGGGCTGCTCGTTCACGAGCTGCACGTTCCAGTGCGTCTCGACGTTGACTTCGTCCTGCACGTAGAGGCCGTACTCGTCGGCCAGCACGTACACCGAGGGGTCGTTCGGGTAGTGGGCCGTCCGGATCGCGTCGATGTTGTGGCGCTTCATGAGCTCAACGTCCTGCAGCAGCGTTGCGAACGGGACGTGGCGGCCGTGGAGATCGTGATGCTCCGGGCGGTTCACACCGCGGATGTTCGCCGGCACGCCGTTGACCCGAAAGAGCCCCTCCGAAACCGTGTAGTGCCGGAAGCCGACCGACTCGACCATCGCTTCGGTGGGGGCACTGCCTTCGGGGATGAGCTCGATGCCCAGTTCGTACAGATGGGGCGCCTCGGCCGACCAGAGTAGCGGATCAGCTATCTCCCCGTTCAGCGTAACCGTCGCCCTCGCGCCCGAAAGCGTCACCGCCTCCGAAAGTGTGGTCACCTCGTTTCCATCCGGATCGAAGAGGGTGCCGGTAACGGTGTAGTTGCCGCCGTCCGCGTGATTGGCCAAGACGGCCTCGACCGTCAGCGTGCCCGTCTCGTACGCGTCGTTGAGTTCGGCGCGCACGGCGAGATCGCGGATGTGGACGCGCGGCTTGGCGAACAGATACACGCTCCGGTGGATGCCCGAAAACCGCCAGGCATCTTGCGTCTCCAGGGCCTCGCCGTCCGAGAACCGGTAGACCTGGACGGTCACCTGGTTCTCGGCGCCGTAGTTGAGTACGTCGGTGACGTCAAACTCGGCGGGCGTCGCGCTGCCCTGGTCGTAGCCTACGTACGTGCCATTGACCCACACGAAGTAGGCCTGCTTGGCGCCCTCGAAGTGCAAGAACGTCTGCCGCTCGCGCCAGTCCGCCGGTGCGGTGAAGGTGCGCCGGTAGACGCCCACCGGGTTGTAGTCGTCCGGCACGTCGGGCGGGTTCGTATTCGTCGCCCGGTCGAGGCCCGTCCAGGTGAGCGGCGTGTTGCGGTAGACGAACTCGTCGTAGCCGGCCGTCTGCCACGACTTCGGGACGCGGATCGTCCCCCAGTCCACATCGTCGAACGTGGCGGGCATATCGGCGGGTCGCTCGAAGAAGGCAAACGCCCACGTGCCGTTCAGAAGCTGAAAGTACGGTGACGCGCTCCACCGCGTCTCCAACTCGGTCCCGAATACGTTGGCCGCTCGCGCCGCGCTGACCGACGGGTACGGCACGGTCCGGGGCGCGTGGGTCGGCTCCTGGTTTTGCGCGAAGACAGTCGGGTCTTCGATGAACGCGTTCAGGTTCTCGACCCGGCCCGGCGCCTCGGGCGGACTCGGCGTCTGCGCCTGCACGGGCATCGCGAGGAGCAGGCCCATTGCAGTCCAGGCTACGACGAAAGAGGCGCGCGCTTCACGTGCCGCATGCCACAAAAGGGGGAGCATATGAGTTCTGTCCGTTGAGATCGCTCGATCGAGTGCACCGGCGCCTCTCCGCGTAGTCACCGGTTAAGTGACTACAACCAACGCGATGATCATCAAATCTTCAAATCCTGAGGGCGCGCCGCTCGATTTCCTGGACTCCCTCAAGCCGGGCACGCAGACCCGTGCGCGCTCAGGAGACGCTTCTGCCTGATTCGGAGCGTGCATCCAGCCAAATGGGGGACGTCCACGCAATTTCGCCATTCTCAAAAAGCAGGCGACCGTACCAGCACTCCCCGGGCGCTTGACGCTCCGCCTGCCAGCGGTGACGGATCTCCCGGCCGGGGGCGACCACGGTGTCCACGACTTCGCCGTTGCGGAGAATCTGGACCTCGTCGATCGGCTCGGCGGCCTCGGCGGTCAGTTCGAAGCGTGCCTGCTCGGTGGGCACGGCTTCGCCCATGGCGCGTCCGTTGCAGGTGAAGGCCAGGCGGACCGGCTGCCCCGTCGAGCCGTAGGTGCGCCGCGCCTGGAGCGCCTCGTACAGGCCTTCGCGGGTGAGCTCCGTGACCAGCAGGCCAGCCAGCGCAATGCCCATGTGATCGCCGCTGGCGATGAGCCCGAAGCGCCGCCCGCTCTGCAGTTGCGGTCGGATCCAATGGCCGTCCTCTTTGTGCAGGCGATTGGTGACGCCGGGAGCGAAGGGCGCCTCCCCGGACCCGCGGTAGTCCTGGAAGACCTCGATGACCCCGGTGTACTGGTCGCTGAAAAAGTCCCAGTTGTAAAAGTGGGCCGCGTCGGCCACGTGGTGCGGCAGCGTCATGATGCGCTGTCCGTCGTACGCGTCCCACAATCCGCTCAGGTGACGGCCTGGATCTTCGAAGTTAATAAAGCTATAGTCGTCCGGATCGACCGTCTCCTCGTCGGACGACGCGTCTTCATCCGCCGCTTCCGCCTCTAGAATCGGATGGTTGGGATCAAAAATCGCCAGGTCGCCCTCTTCTTCCATATACAAGACCACGACGTGGCCCCACGGTCCTCCGTGGTGGTTGCAGGCGTCCGGGTGGCTTCCGGTCCACTCATAGGCCGGCATCGCTACGAACTCCCCCGGGAAATAGTAGTACGCGGCGAGCTTGCGCATCACCAGCATCTCGGTGTGCCACATGTTGTAGGAATGATCCGTGAGCGCCCCGAAGCGACTCCCCTGCACGTCCTGCATGAAGCGATAGTTGAAGTGCGGGTCGCGGTCGAATTCGCGGCGGCAGACCGAGATGTCAGAGTGGCAGTGCGTCTGGCCCCACACAGGGCGGTAGTCCGCGCCCGCCGAACGCGCGCCCTCATGCTCGACGACTGCCTGCTCGGGCGGCTGCGGGCTGCGGAGCGAGGTGCCCCGCAGGGGCGAGAGCCGGAACGGATACCAGGCATAGTCCGGCTCGTTAGCGCCTGACGAGGGGCGTTCTGCGCTTTCTTGCGCGTCCCCATTCTCAGCTTCCTCTTCGGGGGGCGATAGCAACTCGACCTCAGCCGTCCCCACCCCGAGTTGGCCCTTGTTGTCGTAGTATTCCCCGTTGCGCCAGTGGGTCTTGCGCCCGTCTTGCGTGAAGGCAACCCGCAACCGGTTTCCCGCCACGGCAAACGACACGGGCCCTTCCAGATGCGCCCGAGGGACGAGCGGCTCGGGCCGCGACCACGCGTCGTCTTTGAGCGTCATGACGCCGAGCGTCGGGTGCACGTGGTGGGGCATGTCGACGAGCCCTTCCTCCACGTTCACGCGCAGCGGGTTGGGCTCGTCGTCGAACACGATTTCGTACTCGTCCTCCTCATCCGCATCGGGATCGACCATCTCCAGCGGCGTCGCGTGCTGTCGCAGGAGCAGCCGAACACGCCCCGCAGCGTCCTCGAAGACGTGCGTGTGCATCGCGCCCTCGCTGCCCGTCACGGTCATGGCGGCGACGAACCCTTGCGGGCGCTCTTTACGCGGTGCCGCGACGGCGCGCAGCCCGTCCTCGCCGAGGTGCCCCACATAGGCGACCCCGCGCCGGCGAAAGGCGCTGCGCTGCCGCTGGTAGCGCAGGTGCCGCACCCATGGGAAATCCGACCCATGGTTGGCGTCGTAGCCGGACCACCCCGTGAAGGAGAACCAGACGCCGCCGTGCCGCGCCGGCCACACCGAGGGGTAACAGCACGGCTCGGTGACGTCGCTGATGCGTTCGGGCGCGCCCAGGCGCTCGCCGTCAGGGCGCATGCGCTGCACCACGATGCGGTAGCTGCCCTCCCAGAATGCCGTGTACACGGCGTAGAGCGTGTCGTCTGGGGCGAGCGCGCAGACCGGATCGTACGCGTTGAAGGCTCCGGCAGCCACCGGGCGCGGGGAACCGACTTGCCCGCTCGCGTCGATGGGTACCATGCGCACGTGCACTGCGCGCCCCTGACGCTCCTCCCAGACCAGCCAGGCTCGGCCATCGTCGGCCGTCCAGGCTGACAGCGACATCGGCCGGCCGGCTGTTTCAAACGGATCGAACACGTCTTGCTGCCGAGGCGGCCCGCCCCCTGTGCGCACAGCACGGAGGGTCCACGGCGCAGCGGGCCCGTGTCCACGCCGCTCCGACCAAAACAGGTACGGACCGGCGAAGCACGGACTCAAGACATACGTGTCGGTCGTCAGCACGGCGTCGGCGGCTTCCCGGCGGGGCCGGTATACCAGTCGCTCGCGCGCGCCGCGCACCCGAAGATAAGCTGCGGCCCCAACGTCGGACATGGGGTCGAGCACTGTGCCATAGCACTCGGTCTGGTGACGCGCGCCGTGCGCGTAGAAACGCTTGCTCAGGCGACGGAGGAGCGGCTCCGGCGTGTCGTCGTCGCCCGTGAGCACCTCGCAGCCCGTGCTAGCGAACAAGGCGCCCAGCGTTGCCGCCCCGGTGGCCTGCAGCAATTCCCGGCGGGACAACGGCACGCTCCACGTTGACGCGCGCGGCGAGCGCCCTTTTTCCGCGTCTTCGGTAACCGATGAGTCCATGATCAGATACGGAAGGTCGTCATCGCTGGGGAGTGGTCGGCTGGAGCCGGTGCGGTCCCGTCCCCCGCACGGTCTCCTTCATCCGTCCCTGCCGTTCAGATAGGTCGGATGCGTTTCATCGGTCGGCTCAATGACGTGCGTCTCAAGCTCCACATGAGATGGAAGCCGGTCCGGGTCATCAATCTCCTCCAGAAGAATCTGGACGCCCTGTTTGCCCAACTCCCGGGCAGGCTGATACACAGAAACGTGGGGATACGCAAAGAATCGATTCAGGCCGTGCTGCCCGAAGGAATAGATCTGGATGTCGTCCTGGAGGGCCGGATCGACCTGCTTCATGGCATCGGTGACGCCCAGCGCAACGGGAAACGTCACGGCGAAGATGACTTCCGGGAGGCGTTCGGCGTTGAGGAGTTGTTTGAACCCCCGATACCCGTGCAACTCATCGAAACCGCCTTCCACGATCCACTCCTCCCGCACCGGGATGCCATGGTCGCGCAGGGCCCGCTCGTATCCGCGCCGGCGCTTCGCCCCGATGCCGACGTGCGGAAACCCGCCCACGTGGGCAATGTCGCGGCATCCTTTGCGGACCGCGTGCTCGACGGCTTGGTAGGCGCCGCCTTCGTCATCGACCGTTACCGTGCTGGCCCCAACGCCGTCGAGGGCCCGATCGAAAAAGACGAGCGGGACGCCTTGGTCCTGCAGGGCGGTAAACACGCCCGGATCATTCGTCTCTTCCGTAACCGAGACGAGCAACCCGTCAACCCGCATGGAGAGTAGCGTGCGCAGGTGCCGCTGCTCGAAGTCGGCCCGTTCCTCGGACACGCACAGCACGAGTTCATACTCGTTGGCCGTCGCCACCTCGCTGATGCCCGCCAGGGCATCGGCAAAGAAGGTATGCGCAATCTTCGGGACAATGATCCCCAGGGTGCCCGTTTTGTCGGTCGTGAGGGAGCGCGCGAGGCGGTTGGGCGCGTAGCCCATCTCCTGCGCGAGCTTCTTGACCCGCTCCTTCGTTTGCGTCGATATGTCGGGGTGGTCGCGTAGGGCCTTTGAGACGGAGACTTTGGTGAGATCGAGCCGTTCGGCGATATCACTGAGCGTGACGCGACCAGAGCGTGCCATGTGGCAGCGGCATTCGTTGAGGGTATGTTCCGTACCATCAACGGCCCATGGAAATCATTGGTTCTCCCCCCTGCATTCCGCCTTCGGATTGCCGTCCAGGCTCTTCCCGATGAACAGTCCGTCCGCGCGGCGGGTCACCGCTGCACGCGCCCGGAGCCGGGTCCCTCGGCGAGGGCTTCGATCTCCTCGATGGTGGCATGGTTCGCATCGCCCGGGATGGTTTGCTTCAGGCATGAGGCCGCCACGGCAAACTCAAGCGCGTCCTTCGTGGAGTCCTTGGCCAGCAGCCCATAGATGAGACCGCCCGCGAAGGAGTCGCCGCCGCCCACGCGGTCAACGAGGTCGATCTCGTAGCGACTGGAACGCTGAGGCGTCTGGCAGTCCTTGTCGTCGTGGAGGACGGCGCTCCAGCCGTTCATCGAGGCGGAGTAGCTCTCGCGCAGCGTGATGGCCACGGTGTCGAAGTCCATCTTCTGCTTGAGCGTCTCGGCGAGGCGGAAGTAGCCTTCCTCATCGAGCTGGCCGGCCTCCACGTCCGTACCTTCGGCCTGCAGGCCGAGGGACCGGTCGGCGTCTTCCTCGTTGGCGATGCACACGTCCACGTGCTCCATGAGCGGGCGCATCACGCGCTGGGCTTCTTCGGTCGTCCAGAGCTTCGAGCGGAAGTTGAGGTCGCAGCTAACTGTGACGCCCGCTGCGGTGGCGGCGTCGAGCGCGTCGCGGAGGGCCCGGCGCGGCCCCTCGCCCAGCGCGGGCGTGATGCCCGTCCAGTGAAACCACGCGGCGTCGGCGAAGGCGTCGGCCCAGTCGATCTCGCCGGGGGCGATGTCGTTCACGGCGGAGCGGGCGCGGTCGT
>JAAAPH010000313.1 GCA_009908415.1 Bacteroidota bacterium | reverse complement strand
GGTCAGTCCCGGAATATCCATAGACTTAGAGCGCAAGAATCTGGTGTCAGAACGAACGAAAAAGAGGTGCCGCCCACCTTGCGGACATCAGTCGGCGCCTTGTGCGGAGGGCAGGTCCTGAGCGCAGCGGAAGCCGACATGAAAGAGTGAGGTCTCAGGGGTCGAGTGCGATCGGGCCGAGACGCGGTACCCGTGGCAATACGAGTCATGGCAGAGGAATGACCCCCCGCGCTGCGTACGCTCCTGCACCTGGCTGGCCGCTGAGGGATTTGGGTAAGGCAGATAGCCACTGGCCGTCCACTCCCACACGTTGCCCCCCATGTCGGTCAATCCGAGAGGCGTCTCGCCAAACGCCCCGACCGGCGAGGTGTACTGATACCCATCGGCTTCGGTGTTGCGCACGGGGAACTGTCCGTTCCACGTGTTGGCGTGATAGGTGTCTCGTGAAGCCAGCGCGGTGCCCCAACTGTACCGCTCGCGGTCGTTGCGGCCATCGCGAGCGGCGTGCTCCCACTCGATCTCAGTCGGGAGGCGCCCCCCCTTCCACGTGCAGTACGCCTTCGCGTCATTCCAGGACACTTGGGTGACGGGATGATCGGACGGTGCAGCCGGGCCATCGGGGCCGAGCGGATGGTGCCACGCGGCGCCCTTCACTAACTTCCAGCGCCGCTGTTCAGCGTCCAAGACGCCGGCATCGCCAAACTGCTCGGCCTGTGTGCTGTATCCAGTGGCCTCGACAAATGCACGAAACGACGCGGTGGTCACCGGATGCCGGTCGAGGTAAAACGGGTCGACCGTCGCCCAAAACATGGGCCGTTCATTGGGCTGTCCCGCGTTGGACCCGATGCGCGTCTTGCCCCCGGGAACGAAGACCATGCCGGCCGGGACGTTGGCGGTATCCGCCGCGGTGGCCTGCGCGGGGGCCTCCTGCGGGGCCGCCGTCCGGCTCGCCCCGGCGGGCGAAGTCGGTGCAGCCGCCGCATCTTCTTCCGTCGCGGGCGGCGACGGGTCCGGCGTGCAGGAGGCAAACCACATCGCGGCACTAACGAGAGCCAACAGGTACCAACACGAGCAACGAGGCATGGCGATTGGACAAGGTTGGAGGATCAGGGTGACGCCGGGCGCAGCGTACGCCGATTTCCGACACGTAATGCTGCGACACGCATGATACTAAACTACGGGGTTCCCGTTTTGGAACTCAAACGACGAACCGCTCGGCGGTCGGAACGGTACCATCGCCGCATCCGCTGCAGTGCCCACCCACGGTCATGTACCCCACTCCCATAGGGCTGGGGATCTACGTCGCAATAAAGCGGCTAAGGCGGCGAGAGATCCTTGTGCATGAACGCGGAGGGCGACCTTAACACGCCTGGCTCTATGACGCTGCCTGAGAATGAAGCTGCCGGAGCGGTCGTTTGGACGCCGGCGGTGGCCTCCACGGCGGGTGGCTCGCGCAGCGGCGCATTGCTTCGGTCCGGGTCCACGCTATGTTCACCGAGAGCAACGTTTGCGTTGAGCAAGAGCGACTTCACGGGGGCCAGACCGAGCCGCCGAATTCGCATCATGGCGTGGAGCCGTTCGCCTGCCGCAGTCAGGTCATACCAGTTCCTAGTCCGGGTTCCATCCCTCCGATGGAGACGGGATCCCCGATCCAGTCGAAAAGCGACGCAGGCGGTGCCCACCCGTACACGACCCGCTGGGAGGAGGCGCCGTGCAACCGGCGGTTCGCCCGAACCTAGTCGACGCAACCAACATGATGGATGGGTGCGATGGCGCGAGACCCCTTGATGTTCATCTTATTTTTAATGTTCATATTATTCGACGACACGCCAGGCGTACCCGGCCCGCCGCATGCCCCGGCTTGACCTATTCGATGCCCCGTGGCGTACGCATCGACTGATGGATGCGTAGGCCAATAGTTGTATTGCCCTCAGAGCGCTTCGACTCCGAATCCGAACGCGGAGGCGAACCAGCGCCACGAACCGCCCCCGTTCCCGCGGCCGCGGTGTTCATCCCACGGAGCGCCTCTGCAAGATGTTGCCTCTCCCGTTTTCCACCTTGGACTCCCATCTGCTATGGACTGCCAATCGCCCACCTGGGCCCGACCAATTCGCTCGCGTGTACTGCCTACCGCCCTCGCATTCGTCGTCGCGGCCAGCTGCCTGTTCGCCGCGCCGTCCTTTTCCCAGGCGCAACGTCCTCTGAATGTCGTATTCATCCTGAGCGACGATCATCGCTACGATTACATGGGCTTCCACGAGAATGCGCCGGCGTTTCTGGAGACCCCATCGATGGATCGCATGGCCCGCGAGGGCGCCCATCTCGCTAACGCCTTCGTGAGCACATCGCTGTGCTCGCCGTCCCGCGCATCCATTCTGACGGGCCAGTACGCCTTCCGCCACGGCGTGGTCGATAATCAACGTCGCGTCCCGGACAATACCCGCTTCTTCCCGCAAGACCTCCAGGATGGAGGCTACCAAACGGCTTTCATTGGCAAATGGCACATGGGCAGCGCCAGCGACGACCCCCGTCCCGGCTTCGACCGGTGGGTCAGCTTTCGGGGCCAGGGTGTCTACTATAACCCTACCTTTAACATCGACGGCGAACGCCAGCAGGTTGACGGCTACATTACGGACCTCCTCACCGATTATGCGATCGACTGGCTGGACCAGCGCAACCAGGACGCCCCCTTCTTCCTGTACCTGTCCCACAAAGCCGTTCACGCGGAGTTTGAGCCCGCCCAGCGCCATGAGGGCATGTATGCGGACGTCCGCATCCCCAAACCGCAGTCCATGAAAAACACGACCCAAAACTACGAGGGGAAACCGCGGTGGGTACAGGAACAGCGGTACAGCTGGCATGGCGTGGACCACATGTACCATGGCCGCGACGACCATCCGCAGAGTCTGGACGAGATCATTGTGCGCTACAGCGAGTCGCTGATGGCTGTCGATGAAAGCATCGGGCGGGTGTTGGATTACCTCGAAGCGAACGATCTCGCCGACAATACGCTGGTCATCTATATGGGCGACAACGGCTTTATGCTGGGCGAGCACGGGCTCATCGATAAGCGGCAGGCCTACGAGGAATCGATGCGCGTGCCGATGCTCGCGTGGGGACCGGGGACCATCGAACCGGGGCGCACTATTCAGGAAAATATTCTCAACATCGACATCGCGCCCACCTTCCTTGACATTGCCGGGACAAGCATGCCGGACCGCCACGCGGTGGACGGGCGCTCCTTCTTTCCGCTGCTAGCAGACCGCGCGGTCCCAGACTGGCGGTCCGCCTTCGTCTATCAATACTTCTGGGAGCACAGCTTTCCCCATACGCCCACCGTGTATGCGATTCGCGGGGACCGGTACAAGTACATTTATTACCACGGCGTATGGGACAAGAACGAGCTGTACGACCTGCAGACCGACCCGCGCGAGATGCACAACCTGATCGACGCGCCCGAACACCAGGACCGGGTGCAGTCGATGCGCGAGGAGCTGTTCGACGTGCTCGAAGCGAACGGGGCGACAGACGTCCGCTTCCGGCGTCCCTCCGGGGGCCAAGCCGACGAGCGTCTGATTGAGAAGTGAACGGGCCTCTCCTCCGGAAAGCGCGGCGAGGCCAGTCCCTCGCCCCCGTGGACGGCTCATGAGCCGTTACGCCTCGCCTGCGGTCCCGGGGCAAGTTGCGCTGATCGGAAGCGCACAAGAGACGGCCCTTCCCCATCTGCACGTCCCTCTTGATTAACAGAATCCTAACATTTACATTATTTGAAGGAAGCGTGAACGGGGTCTCGTTCTCGTGTTCCCCCTGTCCATCCGTCCCTGGATGATTGGGCTTCGTTGCGACAGTGCTCGATGCCGCACTGCCTGGTTCACGTGCTGACGAAGTCAGGGTAAAGCTCACAGCTACCTCGCGGCGCGTGCCGCTCTAACTCGCGCTCGCCCAAAAGAATAGGCATCGCTTTTCTATAATCAAAAGGGGAGTACCATGACGAAATCGATTACGCCTCTTCTGCTCATCGCGCTTGGTTCGTTTCTGCTGGTGCCCGATGTGGCGCTTGGCCAACAGGTATCCGGCACGGTACGCGACTCCACCGACGGATCGCCTCTCCCGGGCGCCAACATCGTCGTGAAGGGGACGACTCAAGGGACGACCAGCAACGCCGATGGCACCTATCAGCTTGCTCCCCCCTCCCTCTCCGACACGCTTGTCTTTTCCTTTGTCGGGTACCAATCGCGAGAAGTACCCATCAATGGCCGGACCGACATCGATGTCGCCCTCCGCGTCGAGGCCCTTGCCGGCGAGGAGTTGGTCGTCGTCGGATACGGGTCGGTCCAGAAAAGCGACTTGACCGGATCGGTCAGTTCGTTACCCGCTGATCAATTGAATACCGGCCCCCAGACCTCCGTCGACCAAGCGATACAAGGCCGGATTCCGGGTGTTCAAGTGACCCAGACCAGCGCCGAGCCCGGCGGTGGGTACTCCATCCGCATTCGCGGCACGAACTCCATCACGGCCGGTAACGAGCCGCTCTACGTGGTCGATGGGCTTCCGGGGGCGAACCCGCTGAACTCGCTAAACCCCGCCGACATCGAGTCGATCGAGGTTCTGAAGGATGCATCGGCGACGGCCATCTACGGAGCACGCGGCTCCAACGGGGTCATTCTGATCACCACCCGGCAGGGTCGCGGGGGCGCTCCGTTGACGGTCAACTACAATGGCTCGGTGGGCTATCAGCATACGGCCACGAAATTGGACCTCATGAATGCCCAGGAGTACATGGCGTTTTACAACTCGCTGAGCGCCTCCCGGGGCGAAGAACCGCCCTTCAGTGAGGAAGACATCAATGCCATCGGGGCGGGCACGGACTGGCTCGATGAAGTCCTGCGCGGGGCGCCGCTCCACCAACATCAGCTCTCGTTTTCGGGCGGCTCCGAGGATACGCAGTACTACCTGTCGCTCAACTACCTAAAGCGAGACGGCATCGTGATCAACACGAACTTTGAGCGATATGGCGGACGGGTGAACCTTCAGCATGCGCTAAGCGACCGGCTCCAGGTTGGTATCAACCTAAATAACAGCCTGGAGCAGGACGTGACCGTTCCGTTGGGCACCGGCGTGAATGCGGGGGCCGGCGTCATCGCTACGGCGATTCAGCTGCCCCCCACCATGCCGGTCCGCAACGAAGACGGCAGCTTTGCGCAGAGCTCGCAGGACTTGAGCAATGCCGTCGCGCAAGCGCGGACCATCGATAACAACGGAGAAATCAAACGAACCTTCGGGAATGTGTTTGCCGAGTATCAGATCCTCGACAACTTAAGCTCGCGGCTCAATTTGGGCTTCAATCAGCGGTCGGCGGAGCGGGACATCTTTTTGAACACGGTCACCCAGCGGGGCCAGTTGAACGAAGGGCAGGCAACCAAGAACCAAAATGAAGACACCAATTATCTGTTTGAATTTACCACCGAGTACGACGGGGCCTTTCGTGAGAGCCACAACCTGAATGTGCTGGGCGGCTACTCCTTCCAGCGGTTCACCGACACCGGGTTTAACGCCTCAGCCCAGAACTTTCCTACTACAGCGTTCGGTTTCAACAACCTGGGGGCTGGCGAAAAGGTAAAGAACGAAGTCGGCTCCTATAAGCAGGAAAACACGCTCGTCTCGGGCTTTGGCCGGTTGAATTACAATTACGATGGCCGGTACCTCGTAACCTCGACCATCCGGCTCGATGGTTCTTCGCGGTTCGGCGAGAACGACAAATACGCCGTCTTCCCATCCGGGGCACTGGCCTGGCGCGTTTCGGATGAGTCGTTCTTCCCTGAACGCGGCTTCCTCGCGGCCGTCTCCGACCTGAAGCTCCGGGCCAGCTACGGCATCAGCGGGAACCAAGAGATCGGGAACGCCCGCTCCCTCGTCCTCCTGGGCACCGGGCCGACCGCGGTGTTCGATGGCGAGGAGTTCACCTCGATCGCGCCCATTCAATTGGCCAACCCGGACCTGCGTTGGGAGACGACCCGGCAACTGGATGTTGGCCTGGACTTCGCCCTGCTGGAGGGCCGCCTCGCCGGCTCGGTCGACTACTTTGTGAGCAACACGAACGATCTGCTCCTGGAGCTGCCCATTCCCACGACCAGTGGATTTGCCAGCTCGCTGCAGAACGTCGGCGACACGCAGAACTCCGGATTCGAATTCGCCATCGACACCCGGAACGTCGTCGGCGAATTTAACTGGACCACCAACCTCAACTTCGCAACGCTGAACAATAAAGTCACCAACCTGGGCGAGCTGCCGCGCATCCTGCAAGGCGGGACCCGCTTCATCCAGGACTTTACCATCCTCCGCGAAGGCGACCCGGTGAACGCGTACTTCGGATACGTCGTGGAGGGGATCTTTCAGTCGCAAGACGAAATCGACACTACCCCTTCACACCCCACCGCCGAACCGGGCAGCCGGCGGTTCAAGGACATCAATGAGGACGGGACGATCGATGAGGAAGACCGCACCATCCTGGGGGACCCGTACCCTGATTTCACGCTCGGATTGAATAATTCGTTCGGGTACAAAGGGCTTAGCGTGGACCTGTTTGTCGAAGGACGGTTTGGCTTCGAACTGGCCAACTTTACCCGCATCGACTCAGAAAACCCGATCGACAACCTGAGGAACCGCGAGGATTACGTGCTGGACCGATGGACGCCCGAAAACCGGACGGGCGAGAACCCTTCTTTCGTCGATCCCCCTCGTACTTTCGACTTCAACAGCCGGATCGTTCGAGACGCATCGTTCCTGCGGCTCAAAAATGTCCGGGTCAGCTACACCGTTCCCAACTTGAACGTCGGTGGCATCGCGTCCCTGTCCGTTTATGCGACGGGCCAAAATCTGTTAACGATCACCGGCTATGACGGGTTTAATCCCGACGTGAATGTGCTGGGCTCTTCGAACGTCCGGATCGATTACAACGCCTATCCGCTCGCCAGAGTCTACTCGTTGGGCATTGACCTGCGCATTTAAAAAAGTAGAGGTAGAACACAATGAGAATCTCACTCCGATTCGCTGCTGCGTTTCTTGTACTGGTGCTCACAGGCTGTGACGAAAATCCGCTGCAGGAAGAGACCTTCACCACGCTGAGCCCCAGCAACTTCTTCAAAACGGCGGAAGACGCCGAGGTCGTGCTCAACTCGGTGTATGGTGAACTCCGCTACAGCGACATCACACGCGATGCTGTTACGCTTCAGGAGGTCTGCACGGATATCCACATTGAGCGCTTCGGTGGGATTTTTACCTTCAACCAGCCCATCGAAGATTTTGTCTGGACGCCCTCCCATAACTGGCTACAAAACTGGTGGGAACGTCGCTACCGGGGTATCTACAAAGCCAATACGGTGCTGGATAACGTGCCCGCTATTGACATGGATGAGGACCGCAAGCAGGAGATGCTGGCCGAGGCCCGGTTCCTGCGGGCCTTCAACTACTATCAGCTGTACGACCTCTTCGGCCCGGTGCCCCTCATCCTCACGAGCGAAACCCGAGTCGGCGATCGCCCATCCCGCGCCTCGGATGAGGAAATCGTCTCATTCATTGAGGACGAACTGCGCGCTGCCAGTGAGGTCCTCCCCGTCAACGAACCCCCTCGGCAGCAATACGGCCGGCCCACCCGCGGTGCCGCGCTGGGCATCCTGGCCAAATTCTACCTCATGAACAAAAAATGGGAGCAAGCAGCCTCCACCGCCCTGGAAGTGATGGATCTGGGGGTCTACGACCTCTTTACGGAAGGGAACCGAACCGAACTGTTCAGCCACCTCAACCAGCGCGATAACGAGTTTATCTTCGTAGCCAACATGTCGGATAATCCGACCAATGTGACGGGCGACGGCTGGCTCAGCCATGTGGCCCCGGATGACTACCAGTGGCAATATCCGCCGCGAATCATTTTTGCGGCCGAGTACCGGATTCGATCTGAATTCCTTGATCTGTTTGACCCCGAGGACGAGCGCCTTGACGCTTTCCTGTTCGAGTTCGTTAATACAAGCGGTGAGACGGTCGAGCTCGGCGAGGATAACGTCCGGAGCTTCAAGTTTCCCGAATACCCGAACCAAGGCATTAGCCGCTCGGCGGATGATTTCCCCTTCCTGCGGTATGCCGATATCCTCCTGACTCGCGCGGAAGCCTTGAACGAGCTCAATGGGCCCAACGATGCGTCCGTTGACCTGCTCAACAGGGTCCGCGACGCCGCAGGGGTCAGCACGTTCTCGGTCGGTGACTTTGCTTCGAAAGCAGATTTCCGGGATTTTCTTCTCGACGAGCGGGGCCGGGAGTTTCACACGGAAGCCCTGCGGCGGCAAGACCTGATTCGCCATGGCAAATTTATCGAAATGGCCCAGGACCGAGGGAAGTCCGCCCAGGATTTCCATGTGCGCTACCCGATTCCGCAAACGGAAGTTGAACGTAACGCCAACCTTGAGCAGAATGACGGCTACTAAGCGTTTAGCCGCGCAGCAGGACCGCACGTGGGCGCGCGACACGCCTTGCGCGCCACCGGCTTGATGTCCCTCGCCCCCTCCAACCAGGCTCCACACGAATGTCTCCTCGCATGACTTCGATCATCCGGCGTTTCACCACGGTCTTCGCGCTTCTACTGTTGGTTGGCCCTCCCCGCGTTTACGCCCAGGAGGCCGATCGGCCGAATATCGTGTTCATCTTCTCGGACGACCATGCCACCCAGGCCGTAGGCGCCTACGGCGGGCGGCTCGCCGGGCTCGACCCGACGCCCCACCTGGACCGGCTCGCCGAGGAGGGTATGCTCTTCCGCAACGCGTTCGTCACCAACTCGATCTGCGCGCCCAGCCGGGCCGTAATCCTCACGGGTAAGCACAGCCACCTCAACGGCGTCGAAACGAACCGGACGGGCGACAGCCTCAACGCAGCCCAAGAGACGTTTCCTGAGGTGCTCGGCGACAGCGGCTACCAGACCGCTATGATTGGCAAGTGGCACCTCAAAAGCGCTCCCACGGGGTTTGACTACTGGGAGGTGCTACCCGGCCAAGGGGCGTACTACAACCCCAGCTTCCGCACGGAGAATGGGACCACGCGCTACACGGGCTACACCACCGATATCATCACGGACCGCGCCCTCAACTGGCTCGATAACGGGCGGAACGACGACGAGCCGTTTCTCCTGATGTACCAGCACAAAGCGCCCCATCGCAACTGGCAACCCGGCCCGGATCACCTCACCACGTACGACGACCAGGAGATCCCGATGCCGCGCTCGCTCTTCTACAACTATACGCACCTCTCCCGGGCGGCCGTCATGCAGGAGATGGAGATTTCGACCGACCTGTGGTGGGGCTGGGACCTGAAGCTGCCCGTCAACCCGGACCAGCCGGCCGACTCCATGGATGGCTATCAGCGATTTCATCAGCGCCTGACGCCCACCCAAAAGCGAGCCTGGGAAGGCGCCTATCGCCCCAAGAACGAGCAGTTCTACCGGCAGTATCGCAATGGCGCCCTGCAGGAGCGCGACCTCGTTCGCTGGAAATACCAGCGCTACCTGAAGGACTACCTGCGCACAATCGCCTCGCTCGACGACAACATCGGCCGCCTCCTGCAACATCTGGAGGATCGCGGCCTCGCCGACAATACGATTGTCATCTACAACTCGGACCAGGGCTTCTTCCTGGGCGAGAAGGGCTGGTACGATAAGCGCTGGATGTACGAGGAATCGATGCGCATGCCGCTCATCGTGCGATGGCCGGGCGTCGTGGCGCCCGGATCGGAAAGCGACGCGCTCGTTCAAAACCTCGACTTCGCGCAGACGCTGCTCGACGTCGCCGGCGCAGACGCGCCCGATGCCATGCAAGGGCGCAGTCTCGTGCCCCTGCTCCGCGGATCAGCCCCTAGCGACTGGCGCGAGGCCGTATACTACCACTACTATGAATTCCCCCGCCCACACCACGTAGTCCCCCACGAGGGGATCCGCACGCAACGCTACAAACTCATCCACTACTACACGATCGACGAGTGGGAGCTGATCGACCTCCGGCTTGACCCCGATGAGTTGACGAATCGGTACGGCCATCCC